>CANQZT010000018.1 GCA_947628335.1 uncultured Clostridia bacterium
ATTAATATAAAAATAAAGGGCGAACATATAAGTTCGCCTCTTGCACTTGCTTAGGATTAACAGCATCCACCACAGTTTCCACCAAATCCGTTGCCACCACAACAGCATAATATAATTAATATAACGATGATAATCCAAATGCAGTTATCTCCACCGAAGCCGCATCCGCATCCACAACCTCTATTTTCTGGCATAATAGTTTCCCCCCTTTCAAAATAAATAAATGTACTTTTCTGTTTAAGGGTAAGAAAAACTAATTTTGACCACAGCTACAGCAGTTGTTGCCACAGTTATAAAAAAGCAATAAGAATAGAATAATAAACCATAAAATTTCACTGTTACAACAATTTCTCATTTTAAGCAACCTCCCTATAAAGAACTAAGTTTTTTGTTCTTTTGTATGGTATATACTATTCGTAAACTAAAAAAAGTGTTACATTTGAAAAAATACTTGAATGTAAAAAATATATATGATAACATATTAATACTTAAGAAAAGAGGTGAGAGAATGGAAAATGTGTTAGCAGAAAAAATACTTGATAAACTTTCTAACTTAGAAATTAATATAGATACAAAAATAAGTAATTTACAAAAAGAAGTAGATACTAAAATAGATAGTGTACAAAAAAGAATAGATAGTATGCAAAAAGAAATAGATACAAAAATGGATAATATGCAAAAAGAGATGGATGCTAAAATTGGTAGTGTACAAAATGAAATTAAAGAACTAAAGAAAGATGTAACTATATTAAATGGAAAAGTTAATGTTGTTCAGGTAGATGTTAAAGAATTACAGGGAAATGTGACAGTATTAAATGGAAAAGCAACTATATTACAAGAGGATACTACTATATTAAATACTAAAGTTACGATTCTACAAGAAGATATGACAAGTGTAAAAGACAAAGTAAAAAATATACAAAAAGATACCACTTCTTTAAAGCGTGTCAATAATAAAATGAATGATAGGTTAGAAGCAGTGTTAATGGATATCGATACATTAGATAAAAAAACTGGAAACTTAATTAATATGTAATAATAACTAAAACGATTAGCAATGAATGCTTTTCGTTTATATCAATTTTGTCTAACGGTAAATTTAAAAATCTAAATTGATTAATTCTAAAATTAGTAAATAAAAAATATATTTTAAAAATTCAATAAATTATTCCAAAAAACTATACAAAAAAATATAAGAAATGATATAATCCATATGAAGTTATAAACAAGAGAAGAGGGAAAATTTTATATGGGAAATATTGTATTATTAGATGAATTGACAATTAATAAAATAGCAGCAGGAGAAGTAATAGAAAGGCCAGCATCTGTTATAAAAGAGATGGTAGAAAACTCAATTGATGCTGGAGCAACAAATATAAATATAGAAATAAAAAATGGAGGAATCTCATATATCCGAATTACAGATAATGGTCGTGGAATAGCAAGTGATGATATGGAAATAGCATTTGAAAGGCATGCCACAAGTAAAATTAGAACAGCAGATGATCTAAAACAGGTAAGATCTATGGGATTTAGAGGAGAAGCTTTGGCAAGTATTGCAAGTATTGCAAATGTTGAAATGATATCTAGAACAAGCGATGAACAAATTGGAAATAGAATTATTGTGGAAGCAGGAAAAGTTTTAGCATTTGAGGAAGCAGGATGTCAAGTAGGAACAATAGTAACTGTGCAAAATCTATTTTTTAATACACCTGTAAGATATAAATTTTTAAAAAAAGATTATACAGAATCAGGATATATAGAAGATGCAATAACTAGACTTGCATTAATACATCCAGAGATAGCTTTTAGACTGATTAACACTGGGAAAACTATTATTCAAACTTCTGGAAATGGTAAAATTCAAGATGTAATTTATTCTATTTATGGAAAAGACATTGCAAGTAGCATTTTAGATGTAAACTATACATATGAAGATATTCATGTTACAGGGGTAGTAGGAAAACCAGAGATTGCTCGCTCAAATCGTTCAAATCAAATATTTTTTGTAAATAAAAGATTTATAAAAGATAAAATATTAACAGGTGCAACAGAAAACAGTTTTAAAGGATTATTACCAATTGGAAAATATGGATTTTTGGTATTAAATATAGATATGAATCCAAGCCTTGTTGATGTAAATGTGCATCCAGCTAAATTAGAAGTAAGATTTCAAGAAGAAAATAAAGTATATAAAGCGATTTATCATGCAATAAGAGATACTCTTTTAAAAGCAGAATTAATTGCAAATACCGAAAAAACAATAGATGAAAAAGAAAATATATCAATACCGAAAATACCACAGACAACAAGCATAACAGATCTATTTAGAAAGATAAGTAAAGATCAGGAAAAAGATAAGGGACAATATAACATAGGACAGTTTAGTGTTGCTACGAATGAGAAAAAGGAAGAAAATAATCAAGCATCAGAAGTAAAACATGAAGAAAATGAAAAAGAAAAGAGTACATTAAGTTCGCTAGGGCAGAGCAAAAAGATGGATGTATTTCAAGAATTATTAGCTATGCAACAAAAATTAAAAGAAGAAACACAAAGTAATCCAAATTTGCACACAAATATAGATCAACTTATAAATAATACTAAAAATTTAGAGAATAATTACTCAGAAAAAAGTATAGAAAATAAATTACCTGTGGAAAGTATAATAGAGAATGAATTGCCTATTGAAAGTATGGTAGAAAATAAATTACCAGTAGAAAATGTAGTAGAGAATAAATTGCCTGTCGAAAGCGTAGCAGAGAATAAATTATCTATTGAAAACGTGGTAGAAAATGAGTTACCTATTGAAAGTGTGACAGAAAAATCTGATAATATAATAACATATAAAGAACAAGAAGATGATGTAACCAAAAATTCATATCAAATAAAAGAAGAAAAAGAGTCATATGAAATAAAAGGTTATGGTATAATTGAGGATAAAGAAGAAAAGCGTGATAATATAGAAGAACAAGAAGCGAAAGCTAGTGAAAATATAATACATGAAGAACAAAATGTAGAAGACAATGGAAACAATAAAGAAATAGAAAAAGATAATGAAGAAACGAAAATATTTACTAGTGAAGAAATTCAAGATATGATGAATAAGCTTGAAAAAATAGACAACGTAGAAGAAAGCCCAGAATTTGCAAATATGTATGAAAAAATATTTGGAAAATTACCTGCATCAGTAGAAGAAGAAAAAAGAGAACAGGAGAAAAAATTAAGTGCTTATGAATTAATTAAAGATAATAATGTATCTGTATTTGAAACGGAAGAAGAATTTAATAAACCAACATATAGATTGGTGGGAATTGCTTTTAATACATATATTATTATAGAGATTAAAGACGAGTTATATATAATAGATCAACATGCAGCTCATGAAAGAGTAATGTATGAAAAAGTAAAGGAAAACTATTATTCTGATAATAATAAAGAATCACAAATGTTGTTGTTGCCAGATGTTATAACTTTAACACATAAAGAAATGGATATATTAAAAGACAATTATGCAATGTTTGAAAAAGCAGGTTTTGAATTAGAAGAATTTGGTGAAAATACAATAAAATTAACAGGTATACCAAATATTTGCTTTGAACTAGATACAAAGGAATTATTCTTAGAAACCTTAGATGAAATTAATCAAGTTGCAAGAACGGCAAAACAAGAAATAGAAGAAAAATTTATTGCAACTGTTGCATGTAAAGCAGCAGTTAAAGCCAATATGAATTTAACTCCAGAGGAAGTAGAAAGTCTTATGAATGAATTATTAAAACTTCCAAATCCATTTACTTGTCCACATGGTAGACCAACTGCTATAAAAATGGATAAAAAAGATTTAGAAAAGAAATTTTCAAGAAGAAAGTAAATAAGGGGTGTTAATATGGTTTATATAGTAATAATTTCAGTTGTTGTTTATGTAATTGCTGTAATTTCAATTTATTATAATACATATGGATTTACAAATGATCAAAAAGTGCAGTTTATATTTACAGGAATTATAGCAGTTCTTATTATAACAACGATAATTGTATTTTTAAGTGCAAGTAACATACAAATAGAAAAAAAATATTTAAATATAACAAAAGTAACAGCTATTTTAATTTTTGCGCCAATCAATTCAATAATAGCTCTACCATATTTAGCAAATTTAATAAATAGATACATAACTAGAAGTATAGAAACATCAAAACTGAAAAGAAGTATTGAAATTATATTAGTTATTTATGCAATAATTGCAATTGTGGAAATAAGTTATATTAAAAACTTTCAAATAGGATTACTAAACTCGTTATAATTATGGAGGAAACATGAAACCAAAAGTAATAGTAATATGTGGCCCAACAGCTTCAGGAAAAACAGCGTTATCTATTGAACTTGCCAAGCAAATAAATGGAGAAATTGTTTCAGCAGATTCAATTCAAATTTATAAAGATATGAATATAGGGAGTGCTAAACCTACAATAGAAGAAATGCAAGGAATTAAACATTATATGTTAGATTTTGTATCTCCAGAAGATAGATACAGTGTAGCAGATTATAAAAAGCAAGCAAAAAAGGCAATAGAAGAAATATTAGGAAAAGGTAAAGTACCAATAGTAGTAGGTGGGACAGGCTTATATATAGACTCATTAATTTATGAAATTGAATATCAAGAAGTGGAATTTGACGAAAAATATAGAAAAGAACTAGAAAAAATTGCACGGAACAGAAGGATTAGAAACTTTATATAAAAAGGCTGAAGAAATTGATCCAGAAGCAGTTAAAAAAATTAGCAAAAATGATAGAAAAAGAATAATAAGAATATTAGAAATATATAAATCTACAGGAAAAACAAAAACACAACAAGAGATAGAATCTAGAAAAAAAGAAGTACCATATGACTATAAAATTTATGCAATTAATATGGATAGGGAAATATTATATGACAGAATTAATAAAAGAGTAGACATTATGATAGAACAAGGATTAGTTGAAGAAGTAAAACAAATATGTAAAAAATATAACAAATATCCAACAGCAATGCAAGCATTAGGATACAAAGAAATAAAAGAATATTTAGAAGGAAAATGTACTAAGGAGGAAGCAATTGAAAAAGTAAAACAGGAGACAAGAAGATATGCAAAACGCCAACTTACATGGTTTAGAAAAAATAAACAAACTGTATGGCTAGATAGTACAAAAGGTATACAAAATAATATAAATATTATTTTGGAGGGAATGAATTGAAGAACATAAGTAAAGTTAAGAATAAAAAAATAAAAAGAGCTGTCATATCAATTATAGGTTTAGTAATACTGATATATTTTGTATATGCAATTGTTCAATTAATAAAGCAACCAACTAATATTATTGTAATTGAAAATGGAAGTTTATCAGATGAAGAAAGTGTAGTAGGTTATGTTATAAGGGACGAACTTATTGTACAAGGAAATAACTATAAAAATGGAATGAGTCAAATAAAAACAGAAGGAGAAAGAGTAGCCAAAGGAGAATCGATTTTTAGATATTATAGTAGTAATGAAGAAACATTAGTAAAAAAAATACAGGAGCTAGATGTTAAGATACAAGAAGCACTTGAAAATGAAAATAATTTATTTTCAAGTGATATGAAATTATTAGAAAATCAGATACAATCAAAGTTAATAGAAGCTTCAAATTTTAAAGATGTACAAAAAATTGTAGAATACAAAAAAGATATAAATACTCTTATTACAAAAAAAGCAAAAATAGCAGGAGACTTAAGTCCATCAGGGTCATATATTAGAAAATTAATTGACGAAAGAAGTTCTTATGAAAATACACTAAACAGTGGAGCAGAATATGTAACAGCGCCAGAAAGTGGAATTGTATCATATAGAGTAGATGGATTAGAAAGTATATTAACGCCAAGTAATTTTTCTACATTAAATAAAAAATTTTTAGATGATTTGCATTTGAAAACAGGAGAAATAGTTCCAACAAGTGAAGAAAGTGGGAAAATTATTAATAATTTTGAAGCCTATATTGCAACTAGTTTAGATTTGCAAAAAGCAAAAGATGTATCTATTCGGAGATAATGTTACATTAAGATTATCTAATTTACAGGAAATTACAGCTACAGTTGATTATATTATAGACGAAGAAAGTTCAAAAATAATTGTATTTAAAATTACAAATGGAATTGAATCTTTAGCAAGTTATAGAAAAATAACATTTGATATTATATGGTGGAATTATAGTGGGCTAAAAGTTCCAAATGATGCATTAATGAAAGAAACAACAAAAAACGGAGAAGAAATTTATAGTATTTTAAGAAACAGAATGGGGTATACTGATAAAATATTAGTAAAAATATTAAAACAAAATGATTCATATTCTATTATCACGAATTTTACAAACGATGAATTAAAGACAAATTATGGATATTCAGACGAAGAAATAAAAAATATGAAAAATATAGTATTATATGACGAAATAATAATAAATCCAAAAACATAATGTTACAATAATGTTACATAGAAGTTAAGAATAAATTACAATCATAAAAAGTATTGACAATATTAAAAAAAAGTAAGATACTAATAACAAATAAATACTAAGGAGAAATTTGGGAGGTAAAAAATGGCAGGAGCAGTAATGAATAAAATCTGGGATTTTTTAGGAATTGAGAATGCTGAAGAGGCAGAAGAAGATATAGATGAAAGAGCATATAATTATGATTATGAAGATGATGAAGAAGAAGTAGAAACTAATAATAATAGATTATTTGGAAGAAGATCAAAAGTGGTTAATATGCCACAAGCACAACAAATAAAAATCGCAATATCAAGACCAACTTCTTTTGAACAATCAGAAGAAATTTGTAATAATCTAAAAGAAAGAAAATCAGTTATAGTTAATTTGGAATATGTAAATAAAGATGTAGCAAGAAGAATAGTAGACTTTATTAGTGGATCTGTTCATGCATTAGATGGACATATTCAAAAAATATCAAATTCAATATTCTTAATTGCTCCAACAAATTATGAAATAGCAGACGAAATGGCAAGAGAAGAAATAAAAAATAGATTATCAGTATCATGGTTAAAAAATAACTAAAAAACACTAAAAGTCGGAGGTCACTTATCGGAAGTTTCATTTTCTGATGGATGTGGATCCGATTTTTCATTAAAATAAAAAATAAGGAGGACAATATGTTAACACCTTTAGAAATCGAAAACAAAAAATTTTCAAAACAAATGGTAAATGGATATAGTGTAGATGAAGTGGATGAATTTTTAGATATATTAACACAAGATTATGAAAAAATGTATAAAGAAAATACAGAATCAAGAGGAAAAATAGAGCAACTAAATGATGATCTTGCACATTACAAAAATATAGAAAGTACATTACAAAGTACACTTTTAATGGCACAATCAACAGCAGAAGAAGTAAAAAATGTTGCAAAACAGCAAGCAGAACAAATAATCAAAGACGCACAAGCAAGTGCATCTAATGAAGTAGTTAGATTAGAGCAAGAAATAATTATGAAAAGAAAAGAATTAGAAGATGCTGAAAAGCAATTCGACATATATAAAGCAAAAATGGAATCACTACTTATATCACAATTAGAAATGTTAAAAGAAATTAATAAAGACTAATACAAAAGATAAAATAAGGACAGGTTTGTACTGTCTTTATTTTATCTTTTAGTTTAGCGCATAATAACTTGTTACAGATTTGTTAAATGTATATTACATTTCTATTATTACTATTGACTTATTAGAAAAATAGAATAAAATATACATATCTAAAGGAAGGTTTAAAATGAGAGTAATTAGTGGAATGGCAAAAGGAGTTCATTTAGATTCGTTAGAAGGAAGTAATACAAGACCTACACTTGATAGGGTAAAAGAAGCTTTGTTTAATATTATACAAAATGATATTCGAGATGCAAATGTTCTAGATTTATTTTCGGGTAGTGGAGCATTAGCTATTGAAGCTTTAAGCAGGAATGCCCAAAGTGCAGTTCTTTGTGATAAATCAAGTGATGCAATAAAAATTATTAAAAAAAACTTACAAAAAGCAAAAGTAGAAAAAAATGCAATAGTTATAAATAGTGATTATAAAAAAGCAATAGAAAAATTAAGTAAAGATAATAAATTTGATATAATTTTCATTGATCCACCATATGCTGAGGATTTAGCAGTTAATGCCGTAGAGAATATTATTAAATATGAATTATTAAATGACAATGGAATTATTATTTTAGAAACCGATAATGAAAAAAGAGAGTTAGATAAATTACAGACAGTTGATGTTAATATATATGATTTAAGAAAATATGGAAGAGTTAAATTAATATTCTTAAATCGAAAGGGGTAAAAGATGGAAATATTTACACTATTAGAAACTTTAGAGGAGGCATTAGAAAAGAGTAAAACTATACCTTTTTCTGATAAAGTAGTTGTTGATAAAGAAGAATTTCTAGATATAATTAAAGAGATAAGAATAAAATTACCAGATGAACTAAAACAAGCTAAATGGGTAAAAGAAGAAAGAGCCAGAATCATGGTAGAAGCACAAAAAGAAGCAGATGATATAGTAAAAGAAGCAGAAAATAGAATAATTTCCATGATAGATGAACATGAAATTACAAGGAAGGCATATGAACAAAAAGCTCAGATTATTGAAACAGCAAACGAAATGGCAAGAGAAATATCGAAAGGTACAAAAGATTATGCTGACAATCTTTTAGAAAAAATTGAAATGGCTCTAGAAGATGCTTTAAAAACGGTTCAAAATAATAGAAAAGAATTACAATAATACTTAAAACGTCAGAAATCGGAGTAAAAAGAAGATTTATCTAAAGTTTCCGATTTCTATTTTTTTAGATAACATGAAAGGGTGAAATAAATGGCACAAGCAAAACGCAGAAGGCAAACAACTAATAAAAAAAGTACTAATAGTAGAAAAAAGAAAAATAGAATAGATATAGATCTCGCAGTAGTTTCCATGATTATTTTAAGTATATTATTAGCTGTGTTAATTTATACAAGTTCAGGATATATAGGAAAAACATTAAGCCCAATGCTTGGGGGCATTATGGGATGGATGAAATATATATTGCCAGTAGGAACTTTTGCAATTGCTATTAACTTAGCATGTGAGACAAAAGATAGTTTATCCCCAAAATTAGTACAATATGGGATTTTTCTAGTGTGTATAGCTGTTATTATGTGTATATATCAAATGTCAATTGGTAATATAGACATGAATGGAGAATTTGATCAAGTTTTAAAACAAGCATATGATTTAGGTCAAAAAGATATTGGAGGGGGAGCAATTGGAGCAATTGTGGGAATTCCGATAATAAATTTATTAGGAATGACTGGTGCAGTTATTCTAGCAATAGGGGTTGCAATTTTATTATTAATTTTTATGTTTGGTATACATCCGTCAAAATACATTACAAATGCTGTTGAAAGTATGGAAGAAAGAAAAGAAGAAAGAAGACGTATGCGTGAGGAATATGAAGAAGAATATGAAGAGGATGAGGAAGAAGAGGAAATTATAAAACCAGAGAAGGTTATAAAAAAAGTAAATAAAAAAGAACCAAAATTAAAACAGAAGAAACAATCAATAGATATACCACTAGATGATGATATAACAATTAACTTAAATGATGAACCTGAAAAAGTAAAGAAACACAAAAAAGATGAAGAAGAAGATAAAAAGATAATATCACCGAATGAGATTGAAGCAAACCTATTTAAAACTGAAGAACCAGTAAAAGAAGATAAGAGTAAAGAAGTTTTAGTGTTAGAACATACAATAACTGTAGAAGATGAAAACTATGAATTTCCACCAATTGAACTATTAAGTGAAGGTGGAACGCATACGGTAAAAGGTGGAAAAAAGGCTATTGCAGATAATGCTACAAAATTACAAAGGACATTATATAGTTTTGGGGTATCTGCTAAAGTAGAAAATGTATCCGTTGGACCTTCAATTACAAGATATGAATTAAAACCAGCAGAAGGTGTAAGGGTAAATAAAATAGCAAATTTAGCAGATGATATAGCATTAAATCTAGCAGCAGAATCTATACGTATAGAGGCACCAATTCCAGGAAAGCAAGCAGTAGGAATAGAAGTACCAAATAAAGAAACTGAAATTGTACATTTAAGAGACATACTAGAAACAACAACATTTACTGAATATAATTCAAAACTTGCATTTGCTTTAGGCAAAGATGTTGCAGGAAGCGAAGTAGTAACAGATATAGCCAAAATGCCCCATGTATTAATTGCAGGTTCTACAGGAGCAGGTAAGAGTGTATGTATTAATACATTAATAACTAGTATAATTTATAAAGCAAAACCAAGTGAAGTAAAATTACTTATGGTAGATCCAAAAGTAGTTGAATTATCAGTTTACAATGGAATTCCACATTTATTAATCCCTGTAGTTACAGATCCTAAAAAAGCAGCAGGAGCGCTTGCATGGGCTGTACAAGAAATGGTAAATAGATATAGTCTATTTGCACGGAAAAGGTGTAAGAGATATTAAAGGATACAATGAAGCGATTGAAAAAGAGGGAGTAGCCGAAAAATTACCACAGATTGTTATAATTATAGATGAACTTGCTGATCTTATGATGGTTGCAGCAAAGGATGTAGAAGATGCAATTTGCCGTTTAGCACAAATGGCAAGAGCTGCTGGTATGCATTTAGTTATTGCGACACAAAGACCTTCAGTTGATGTAATAACAGGTATAATTAAAGCAAATATTCCATCTAGAATTGCATTCGCAGTTTCTTCACAAGTAGATTCTAGAACTATTCTTGATATGGTAGGGGCTGAAAAGCTTCTAGGAAAAGGAGATATGTTATTTTATCCATCGGGAGCTCCAAAACCTACTAGATTACAAGGTGCTTTTGTATCTGATAAAGAAGTTGAAAAAATTGTAGACTTTTTAAAATCTAGTGGAGAAGTACAATATAGTGAAGATATATTAGAATCTATAGAAAAATCTAATACAACAGATAAGGAACTTGATACAGAAAATGTTGAAGATGATACAGATCCATTCTTGAATGATGCTATCCAAACAGTAATAGAAACAGGTCAAGCATCAACATCATTTATACAAAGAAGGTTTAAGGTTGGATATGCAAGGGCAGGAAGAATTATAGATCAAATGGAAGAAAGAGGAATTATTTCAGGATATGAAGGAAGTAAACCTCGACAAGTGCTAATGTCTAAAGAAAGGTGGCAAGAATTAAATATGGCAAAACCACCTGAGGAAACAAAAGATGAATAATAGTTAAGTTACAAAAGAGAGGAGAAAAATTTTAAATGGAAAAAGAAAAGTTATTTTCAAAATTAAATTCAAAAGATTATAATTATCAGTTTGAAAAAATACTTGAAAATAAAGAATATCCAGAAAACATAAAAAATCTTCTTCTTTCAATGTTATATAAAATAGAGGCAGGATTTAAGGATTATTCAAAAGTTAAAAGAGTTACAAAAGACAAAAAAGAATATATAAAAGAAATATTTAATATTGTACAAAATAAGTGTAAAAAAATAGTAATAGTAGAAAAAAATTCGGAAATAGATAAAGAAATGAATGAAGCAGGGATTAATTTTTGGGTAGATGCTTTAGAAGGAACTATATATTTAAAATACCCAAATGAAAGACTATTACTATATACTATTTATAAGCTAAATAATAAACAAATATATTTAGAAGAAAAATACAATTTAATTAGAGTTGCTTTATCTGGTCTATTAAATGCAGGAGAAGACATAAATAATGTAGAGGTTCTTCGTGATTTTAATGGGTGGAATTGGAATATAGATATAAAGGAAATACCAGAAGTATCTACTAATGCTATTTATCAAAATTTAATTTATTTATTAGGAATTGAAATAATAAATCAATGGATTCATGCAGAACAAGTTGTAGATTATTTAGAGTTAGTAGAAAATACATTAACTCAATTATATGGGGAAGAATATACAATCCAAATGTTAGAGCAAATATATAAAATTTCAATTATTGTTTGTACAAGTAAAAATAAGAAAGAAAAAGAAAGGCTGTTAGAAGAGAAAAAAATATTACAAAATGAATTTGATAGATTAGATAACAAAGCAAAATTATTAGAAGAAATATCAATTTCGAAAAAAGAAGCTTTAAAAAAGATTAAAGAAATAGATACTATAATAAATGATAAAAAGTTATTAGAAGAAGAATATATACAAAGAAATGAAAAAAGAGCAGAATATAATAAAATATTTAATTTGACGCATTTAGTAGAAATTTTGAATAAAGAACGAAAAAAACTACTTACATCAATTGACGATAATAATAAATTGTTAGAGCCAAAACATTATTTAGAAGTAAAAAATAATATACAAAAGCAATTAGAAATGTTAGCTGATATAGATTTAGAAGAAAATCAGAAAATGCAAAAAAAATATGAATATATGATTTTATTGCAGAAAACATTTATAAAATGTTTAAGTGAGCAAATAAAAAAGGCTGAAAGTAAAGAAGAAATTATTAATTTGATATATAAAGTTAGATATTATAATAATTTGTATATAAGTGAAGATGTAGTAGTAAAAGATGAATTAAGATTACAAGAAGAATTAAGACAAATGATAGAAATATTAATAAATAAGGCATATGATATGAAAGTTATAATTCGTATCAGTAATGAAGAAGAAATAAATTTTGAAACAATGAAAAATTTACTTTTTACGAAAATAATTAACATAGAAAATGTTAGTATAGAAATAAAACAAAATGAAAATAATTTAGAAGTTAGTTTTTATGATACAAATATTTATGAAAAAACTATTGTAATCCCAAGATATGATAATAAAAAAATTATTGTTAAATTTAATAAATTAATAAAAGTATTTAATTAATAGGAGGATGTTATGAAAATTACATTTTTAGGGGCAGCAAAAACTGTTACAGGCTCAAATTTTTTAGTAGAAGCGGCAGGAAAAAAATTTCTTGTAGATTGTGGAATGTATCAGGGAAAAGCTACAGAAGAAAAAGAAAATGAAGAAGATTTTTTGTTTAATGTTAATGAAATAGATTTTATGTTGCTTACTCATGCACACATTGACCATTCTGGAAGAATTCCAAAATTGTATAATGAAGGATATAGAAATCCAATAATTGCAACAAAAGCAACATGTGATCTTTGTACAATTATGTTACCAGATAGTGGGCATATTCAAGAAATGGAAATTGAATGGAAAAATAGAAAGAGAAAAAGAGCAGGTCAGAAAGAACTTCCACCATTATATACAGCAGAAGAAGCAACAAAATCTCTAGAGTTATTCAAAAGAGTAAAATATGATGAAATTATTGATATAGACGAAAATATTAAAGTAAGATTTAACGATGCAGGTCATATGCTAGGTTCAAGTATTATAGAAGTATGGGTAACAGAAAATGGTAAAACAGAAAAAGCAGTTTTTACGGGAGACATAGGAAACAATGATATTCCACTTTTAGCATCTCCAACAATGATTGAAAGTACAGATTATTTGATTATGGAATCAACATATGGAAGTAGATTACATATGAGAAATGATGACAAAGCAGAATTGTTTTTAAATATTGTATCAGAAACTTTAGATAATGGAGGAACAGTTGTTATTCCATCATTTGCAGTAGGAAGAACTCAAGAAATTGTATATGAACTAAATAAATTAAAAGAAAATAGAAATGACGAAGATTTTATAAAAAAATATAAAACATTAATGAGTGTTCCAGTATTTGTAGATAGTCCACTTGCAATATCTGCTACAGAAATATTTAGAGAAAACTCAGATTTATTTGATGATGATGTAAAAGAGGCTATGGCTAAAGGTGATAATCCATTAGAATTTCCAGGATTACAATTTACAAGAACAGCAGAAGAATCAAAAGCTTTAAATGAAAGCAATCAATCATCAATAATTATTTCAGCAAGTGGTATGTGTGAGGTTGGTCGTATAAAACATCATTTGAAACATAACTTATGGAATCCAAACAGTACGATTTTATTTGTAGGTTATCAGGCACCAGGAACATTAGGAAGTAAATTAGTAAATGGTGAAAAAGATGTAAAAATATTTGGTGAAGAAATTCATGTAAATGCAAGAATAGAATATATAGAAGGCTATTCAGG
>CANQZT010000019.1 GCA_947628335.1 uncultured Clostridia bacterium
AGATTATGTGCAAGTTTCTCATTTCTTATATCCATTACTTATTCTCCAATACTTTAACAAATTATTTATTTAAAAAAATTATATCATTTTTATTAAAATTTATGCAATAAATTTGTGATAATAAATTATTTAATTTTTAAATTTGTTTTTTTGTAAATTGTAACAAATCCAACACCTTTATACTCTACAATTTTTTATAGATAAATAGTTTTTCCCAATTTGAACGAAGTCCATGGTTCTTCAAGCCATCTCCATTTTTTGCAAGGATAGTATATTGAAAGTGGGCCAAACATCTTCTGATACTTATCTTCTAATTCTTTTAATTTTTTGCAATACTCTTTGTGCAGACAAAGTGCTTTTTCATCATCTGGATGAGTATCTAAATATAATCCAAGCTCTATAATAGAGAATTTATAAGCTTTTATATTTGTTATCATTTCTTTTCTAATTTCATCTTTACATGCACAACTATTTGTGTTTTCATTATCCATGTTATCGCAATTACATCCACAATTTCTATTCTCTAGATTACTGTCCGACATTTGTTACACCCCTCCCCAATTTCATTTGTGTTTCTAATATATTCATTTTCTTCAATTGATTGACATGGCACATATGGGCTTACTAGTTCTGGAAACAGTGTACCCATTTTTAGACCAATACATGGTTTAAAAGTCTTGCCCATGGTTTGCCATGGTACATAACTTTGTGACAACATTGGATTTTTGGGAAATACTGATTCTTCTTCATCAAATCCACAGCCACAACCACATTGATCGTCGTCATTACAACATTCAGAAACTGAAGCAACATTATTGCACTTCTTTTCCATAAGATCATCTGAGTAATTAGAATAATTGCTTAGACAACATTTATGGCAGTTACATCTTCTACGCATTATAATTCCTCCTTATTTTATTGTATATTTCATAATATGACAAAAAAAATAAAAGGTTACATAAATAAACCTTCTATTTCTAATTCATTTTGTAAAATAAAATATTTCTTAATTATTTAACTATTTCACTAATTATTTTAGATAAATATTTCATGCTAACTAAACATTGTTCCATTGTGTTACCTGTTGCACCTACTTCTATTATATTAGCAACTTTTGTCAAATGTTGATTATACCTTGAATTTCTTACAATTATTGGTCTAAATAAACCTGGATAAAGCTCATTTGCTTTTTCTTGAAGCTTTACTGCAAATTTTAAATTATTTTGCCAACCTACGTGTTGTAATCCTCCTCCGTCACTACCAATAACAAACATCATTTGTGCTGCTACTTCATCTCCAATTTTTACACTTGGAGCATAATTTGAATTACTTCCGTACAGCATCTCTATGTAAATCAATTACCACTTGTGCTGAACTTTGAGTATTTAAAATATTTTGCACTGTAGCAAGTGACCTGTTATATGAGCCACTATATGCTGGATAATCATGGTATGTAGTATCATGTATTACATTATATCCATATTCTGTCAAATACTTTTGTAATTCTGTTCCTACTCTTGCTACACTATAATTTAAATCTGTCGTTCTGTATGAACCTGTCATTTCATAATTAAAATTCTCTGTTGGCGTATAACTTTCACATGTATGTGTGTGAAAAATTATAATATCTTTATTATTTTCTAATGAAACATTTGGAGTTAATATATCATTGGTTATTTCCTTACTTGATTCATTTTTTATTTTTACGGTTCCATATTCAAGATTATACTTTGGAGTTATGTTATTTTCTTGAATTTCTTCTGTTTTCACATCTGTTTTTGCTGTTTCTAAATTTTCCTTTTCTTCTTCTGTTTCCTGTGCTACTTCTATATACTCATCTTCCTCTCCATCAACAATTAGTTTATCCATCATAGATAATTCTACCCCTAACATCCTTTTTAGACCAGAACCTCTATTTGTGACATTAATATTCCTACTACTATTTTTTCCTTCTATGTCCGGTAATTCAGTTTCTAAACACTCTGTTAAACTTGCATTTGCGAGTTTTGAACTTAATACAGTCTTATGAGTCTCATAAAAATATCTAGTAAAACTAACTCCTACAACAAAGGCAATTATTCCTACTAGATATTTTATTAAAGTTTTTAGATTTATAACTGTCACATTTATCATATTTTTCTCCTTTGTCCGTTTTTTCTTATATAATTATATTCGGATAAATTGAAAATATGATAAGTTATATTATTTAATAATGTTTATAATTTCTTCTTTATTTATGGTAATTTCTGTTTCTTCTCCATTTTGCATATCTTTTAATCTTGCTTTATTATTTTGCATCTCTTCATCTCCTATAACCATAGAAAATCTAGCTTGTTTTTTATCGGCATACTTTAAGTTTGCTTTTAAACTTCTTTCACAAATATCAGTTTCTACATATATGCCTTCTTTTCTTAAATCAGATGCTAATATAAATGCTTTTGTATTGGCTTCTTTTCCCATACCTACTATAAATAAATCTATTGTTCTATCTTTTATATTTTTATCTTGATTATATTTATCAAAAATATCTATTAACCTATCTTCTCCCATTGCAAAACCTACAGCTTCTGTTTTTTGTCCTCCTAGTTCTTCTACAAGACCATCATATCTTCCACCAGCAAGAACTGTATACCCTTCTGTTTCCGAAACAAATTCAAAGACTGTTTTGGTATAATAATCTAAACCTCTTACAATACTTGAATCTATCACATATGGTATATTTAACTCATTTAGTGCATTCTTTACATTCTCAAAATGTGTTCTACATTCTTCACATAAATAATCAAGTATAACTGGAGCCCCTTCATTTAATTCTGTACATTTTTTTTCTTTACAATCTAATATTCTCATAGGATTTTTTTCAAATCTTGTTTTACATGTACTACAATATTTATCTATATTTTTTCCTATAAATTCTTTTAATACTTCCTGATACTTCCTCCTACATGTAGTACATCCTATACTATTAATATTTAAACTTACTCCTGGAATATTAAAACTATTTATCATTTCATTTGCCATAATAATTAGTTCTACATCAGCTAGATATGATGATGTACCTATTACCTCTGCTCCTATTTGTCTAAATTCACGTAATCTCCCTTTTTGCACATTTTCATATCTATACATTGGTACAGCATACCACATTTTTATTGGACTTGGGAGTGATGACATTCCGTTTTCTATGTATGCACGTACTGCCCCAGCTGTTCCTTCTGGTCTTAATGTAATACTTCTTTCACCTTTGTCTAGAAATGTATACATTTCTTTTTGTACAACATCTGTTGTGTCTCCTACTCCTCTTTCAAAAAGCTCAGTGTTTTCAAAAACTGGCGTACGTATTTCTTTAAACCCATAATTTTCCATTATTTCTTTTGACTTTTTTTCTACGTATTGCCACTTATATACATCACTAGGCAATATATCTCTTGTTCCTTTTGTTTTTTGTATCATAATATCCCTCCTTTTATATTTCTCTTTCCCTTAGTTCAAAATAAATTGGCTTTTCTTCTTTTATCATTGTAGATTTACCATGTCCTGGATATACTATTGTATCTTCTTGTAATGTTAGTATTTTATTTGTAATTGAATCCATAATATCAACCAAACTTCCTGTTGGCAAATCAGTTCTCCCCCAAGTTCCTCTAAATAACGTATCTCCACTAAATAGCATCTTTTCTTTTTCACAATATAAAGACGTACTTCCATTTGTATGACCTGGCGTAAGAATTACTCTAAATTCTATATTACCTAGATGAATCAAATCATTATCATCTATTCTTGAATCTGTTTCTAATTCAATATCTGGTATACCGATATAATAATTCAAAGTAACTTCTGGATTATTTATATTTTCACTTTCTATTCTATGAATTAGAATTTTTCCACCAAATCTTTTTCTTAATTCATTAACTGCTCCTGTGTGATCTCCATGACAATGCGTTAAATAAATATATTTTAACTTTGCTTGTAATATATTTAGCATTTCACATATTTTATCACATTCACTTGCAGGATCAATTACCATAGTTTCTTTAGTCTCTTCGTCTACAACGATATAACAATTTGTTGGCTCCCCTAAAGTTGTATTTAATTTTAATCTCTTTAATATCATAATAAACACCTTCGTTATTTCTTTCTTTTTACTTCAAATACACTATCTACTTTTCTAATTGCTTTTAAAGTTTTATTTAAACCTTCTAAATTCTCTACTTCAATTGTAATTTCTGTTACAACAATTCTTTCTTTATTTATTTTACTCGTAACAGCAATAAGTTTTGTTTTTGAATCATAAATTGCTTTTATAATATCTGCAAGTAATCCCGTTCTATCATTAGAATATGCCTCAATATCAACATTATAGCTTGATGTCTTTTCATTATACCATTCTACATCTATAATTCTATCTTCTTCTTTTAGCAAATCTTTTATATTAACGCAATCAGTTGTGTGAATAGATACACCTCTTCCTTTAGTAATATACCCTATAATATTATCTCCTGGAACTGGGTTGCAACATTTAGATAATTTTACTAAACAGTTATCTATTCCTTTTACAATAATACCATTTTTGGGAATATTAGTTCTTTGTTTCTTTTGAGTTGCTAACTCTTGAATTTTTTTGTCAATTTCTTCATCTTTATTATTCTTCTTGTATTCTTCTAATATTTTAGCAATAATTTTTCCTGCTGATATTGCCCCAAAACCAACAGCTGAATACATATCATCTATAGTATTATATTTATATCTTTCAAGTGCTGCTTGTACATATTCTTGTTTATGTAATTCAGATGATGTCATACCAATTCTTTTAATTTCTTTTTCTATTAACTCTTTTCCACGAACAATATTTTCTTCTCTTTGTTCTTTTTTAAACCAACTTTGAATTTTATTTCTTGCTGATGTACTCTTTATAAACTTTAACCAATCTCTACTTGGTCCTTTTGCATTATCTGACGTTATAATCTCTACTATATCACCATTTTTTAATTTTGTAATAATAGGCATCATCTTAGAATTTATTTTACAACCAGTCATTTTATGACCTACCTGAGCATGTATGCTATATGCATAATCTATTGGCGTTGATCCCTTTGGTAATACTTTTATATCTCCTTTAGGTGTAAAAACATATACTTCATCTTCAAATAGTTCTGTTTTTAGTGTATTTAAAAACTCTTCTGGATCTTGCATTTCTTTTTGCCATTCTAATGTTTCACGTAACCATGCTAATTTATCTTCTTCTACTGTTACATTGGCTTTCTTGCCTTTAGCAAAACTTGCTTCTTTATATGCCCAATGGGCTGCAATACCATATTCAGCAATTCTATGCATATCCCATGTTCTTATTTGTACTTCAAAAGGAGTTCCTTTTTCACCTATTAATGTTGTATGTAATGATTGATACATATTAGGTTTTGGAACTGCAATATAATCTTTAAATCTTCCAGGCATTGGATTGTACAAATCATGCACAACTCCAAGTGCTGCATAACAATCTTTTACAGAGTTTACAATAATACGTAAAGCAAATAAATCGTAAATTTGATCTAATGTGCAATTATCTCTTTTCATCTTTCTATAAATACTATATAAATGTTTTGCACGACCTGTTATTTCTGCTTCAATATGTTGTGTTTTTAATTCTTTTTTTATTTGATCTAATATTTTTTCTATAAACGCCAGTCTTTCTTCTCTTTTTTTATCTAACCCCTCTACTATTTCTCTATATTCTTCTGGATATAAGTATTTAAAAGATAAATCTTCTAGTTCCCATTTTAACGAATAAACACCTAAACGGTTTGCAAGTGGAGCATATAAATCCATTGTTTCTTGTGCATTTGCAATTTGTCTATCTCGTGTTAAATACTTTAATGTTCTCATATTGTGTAATCTATCTGCAAGTTTTATTAAAATTACCCTTATATCCTTACCCATAGCTAAGAACATTTTTCTATAATCTTCTACCTGTTGCTCTTTTAAAGTAGTATATGTTAATTTTCCAAGCTTTGTAACTCCATCTACCATTTCTGCAACTTCTTCGCTAAATTCTTTAACTAAATCATCATAAGTTACATCTGTATCCTCTATTACATCATGCAAAAGAGCTGCACATATTGTAGCATCATCTAAATTCATACAAGCAAGTGTATAAGCTACTTGTAAAGGATGAATAATATATGATTCTCCTGATTTTCTTTTTTGATCTCCATGATTTGAAACAGCATAGTTATATGCTTTTGTTATCATTTTTGTATTAGAACGCCAATTATTTTTTTTCATTCTCGATATTATGTCATTTATCGTAGCATTTGGTTCTTCTTGCATATTTTTACCACCTCTACTTATATTGATTTCATTATATCTTTTAAATTCATTTGAATAGATTTCCTACCATTAAAATTATTAATTTCCAACACTCCAACAATATCTACCTTATCTTCTATTCTATATTCATCTACAAGTTTTCCCATATTAAATCCTATGGCATCTATTATAATGTTATCATCTCTAAGTGTCAATTTTAAGTGTTTACCTTCTGTTAATGCTCTTATTGAATGTATCTTTAAACCTTTATATGCAAATAATGGCATTTTATTTCCTTCTCCATAAGGTTCTAACTGATTTAGTTGTTTTATATTTTCTATTTTTAAATCGTCTGCAGTTAAAACACCATCTATATATATAACAGGAGTTATTTCTCCTATGTTACTTTCTCTTGCTATTTTTTCAAATTCTTTTTTAAAATTTTCAAAATTTTCTTCTTTTAGGCTAAGACCTACTGCCATTTCATGACCACCATATTTTTCTAAGTATTTACTGCACTTACATAATGCACCATGCAAATCAAATCCTGGTATACTTCTTCCAGATCCTTTTGCAATACCATCTTCAAATGATACTAATATACTTGGTTTGAAATATGTTTCTGTTATTTTAGAAGATACTATTCCAATTACTCCATGATGCCACCCTTTACTTCCTATAACTATGGTATTGTTTTTATCTTCATTATTTTTTTCAATTAATGCCATTGCTTCTCCTACGATGCTTTTTTCAATATTTTGTCTATTTTTATTATATTCATTTAACTTCTCTGTTAATTCCTTAACTTCTTTTATATCATTAGATAAAAATATATCTAATGCTTCTGTCTCATGCCCCATTCTTCCACAAGCATTAATTCGTGGTGCTATTCCAAACGAAATTGTATTAGAATCAATTTGATCATATCCTGTTGATTCTAATAAATTTTTTAATCCTAAGTTCTTTGTTACATTTACAAGTTTTAGACCTAGCTTTGTAATTACTCTATTTTCATCACGTAATGGAACAATATCTGATATAGTTCCAACACATACTAAATCCAAATATTTTAAATATTCTTTTTCATCTAACCCTAATCTCATTCCGAATAGCCTGAATAACTTTAAATACCACTCCTACTCCTGCTAATTGATTAAATGGATATTTATTATCTTTTCTTTTTGCATCAATAACAGCTATGGCTTTTGGTAATTCATCTAGTGGCTCATGATGATCTGTAATAATTGTTCTAATTCCTAAAGAATTTGCAAGTTCAATTTCCCCTAGACCTGAAATTCCACAATCCACAGT
Source organism: uncultured Clostridia bacterium (assembly GCA_947628335.1). Next base: position 7,618 of record CANQZT010000019.1, read on the forward strand.
AATCATTAGTTTGTATCCTTCTTTTGCTATTTCTTTTATTGCTTCTTCATTTAATCCATACCCTTCATCTAAACGATTTGGAATATGATGTGATACTTCTAACCCTCTTTCAATTAAAAATTTTTGCAATACTGATACACTTGTTATTCCATCAACATCATAATCCCCATAAATCAAAATTTTTTCTTTATCCTCAATTGCTTTTATAATAGTATTGACTGCTATTTCCATATCTGGTAATAAAAACGGATCATGAAAATCTGCTCTTGTTGGTTCTAAGAACTTTCGTATTTCCTCATCACTTGTTATGCCTCTATTTACCAAAATTGTTGCAAGTAATTTATCTATATTAAATTTTTTAGAAATTCTATTTACTTCTTTTTCATTAATACTATAATATTCCCATTTTTTATTCATATATTTTCTCCTAATACATCATTTTATTTTACGCAATACTTGTCCTTAAAATTTCTAAATTTCCCTTTATAATGAATTTTCCTAATCTAGATGGCATTAAAAAACTATCCCCTTTTTTTATATTATATTGTTTTTCATTTGTATATATAGTTCCATGTCCCTCTGTAATGTTCATTGTATAAAAGGTTTCCTTTGATGTTTCACCTTTATATTCTTTTTCTACTGTTATTTTCTTTACATTAAAAAATTCAGATTTTATTAAATCTATATTTTTTTTATTTTGACTGTGAACTATATAAGGCTTTTTAGTTACATCTATAACATCAATTGCTTTATCTATATGTAAATCTCTTGCTCTTCCATTTTTATCTTTTCTATCCCAATCATATACACGATAAGTTAAATTACTATTTTGTTGTATTTCGCATATGAGAGTATTTCCTAATATAGCATGAATAGTACCTGCTGGAATATATACAGCATCTCCTTTTTGTATATTTACATATTTTATATTTTCTTTTATTTGGTTATTTCTTATTATTCCTTCTACATCTTCTTGTTTTACATTTTCTTTTAGTCCATATATAATTTGAGCATTTGGTTCACAATCTATGATATACCACATTTCATCCTTTCCTATATCATTTTCATATTTTTTTGCATATTCATAGTTTGGATGAACTTGTACCGATAAATTACTATTAGCATCAATTAGTTTTATAAGTAACGGAAATTTTTCCATATCTTTTGTCTTGTCTCCAAAAATATTACATCTTTGTTCAATGTCTGAAAATAATTCTTTTAAATTTTTATGTTTAATGCTTGAATTTAAAATTTTCGTTACCCCATCTTCATTAGCAGATATTTCCCAACTTTCTGCTACAACAGATGAACTAAACTCCTTTTTAAAAATGCTTTTTAACCTTGTTCCTCCCCAAATATAATCCTTACAAACTGGTTCAAAAAACAATATTTCCATATTTTCTCCCTACATTTTCTCTGGCATATTTATTCCTAACAATTTAGCACCATTTTTTAATATCAAATTTGTTGCATAAGTCAAATATAATCTTGAATTTTGTTCATCCTTATCTTCAACCATTATTTTATTCGTATTATAAAAACTACTAAATGCCTTTGATATATCTATTAAATATCTTGCAATAATAGATGGTTCATTCTTTTTTGTTGCCTCTTCTATTGTGTTTGTGAATGAATAAATTAGTTTTACTATTTCTTGTGACTCTTTATCTAATAATTTAGAAAAATCAACTTCTGAAATTTTAGGTATGTATCCTGCTTTTTTTAGTACACTATTAGTTCTTACATAGGTATATTGTATATATGGACCTGTTTCTCCATTGAAGTTTAACATAGAATCCCAATCGAACATTTCATCCTTAATTCTGCTAATAGACAAGTCATTAAAAATAACTGCACCTATTCCTACTTTTGTTGCAATATCTTGTTTTTCTTCTTCACTAAATTCTGGATTTTTCTGCTCTATTATTTCTTTTACTCTTGAAATTGATTCTTTTAATAAATCTTCTACTTTTACAACATTTCCCTCTCTTGTTGACATTCTACCATCTTTTAAATGTACCATTCCATATGAAACATGTTCTAATCCTTTTTGGCATTTCTCACTAATTCCTAATAATTTTGCTACTTCAAATATTTGCTTAAAGTGTAAATTTTGCTCATACGCTACTACATATAAGCATTTATCAAAATCATATGTACGTGCTCTATATAATATTGCTGCAAGGTCACGCGTTGCATAAATAGTTGATCCATTTGATTTACATATGATACATGGTGGCATTTTTTGTTCTTCTAAATCTATTATTTTTGCCCCTTCTGATTCTACTAGCTTTCCTGTCTTTTCTAATATTTCTATTACTTCATCTGTTTTATTTGCATAGAATGCTTCTCCTTTTAAAGAATCAAATTGTATATCTAGCATATCATATATTCTATCAAATTCTTTTAAACTTACTTCTCTAAATTTTTCCCATAGTTCTAGACAATATTTATCCCCTTGTTCTAATTTTTTAAAGTTTTCTCTGCACATTTCTAAAACTTCTTCATTTTCTTTACAAAGTGAATTAATTCTTACATAAATTTTACTTAGTTCTTCTATGGGATTTTCTTCTATATTATATTCTTTTCCCCATCTTTTATATCCTTCTATCATTTTTCCAAATTGAGTCCCATAATCCCCTAAGTGATTTATTCCTATTGTATTATACCCTAAATATTTATACATATTATATAATGCTCTTCCTATTAAAGTTGTTCTTAAATGACCTATGTGGAATGGTTTTGCAATATTAGGCGATGAATATTCTACTATTATGTTTTTTCCTTTTCCTATGTTTGTTTTTCCATATTCTTCTTTTCTTTGATCAATTTCTTCTAAAACCTCTTTAGTTAATGAAACTTTTGAAATTGTAAAGTTTAAAAAACCTCCTGCAATTTCTATCTTTTCAATATCTGTTTCGGTTATATCTATCTTTTCTTTTATATTTTCTGCAATTGCTTGTGGCGATTTTTTTAAGTTTTTAGCTAATTTAAAACATGGAAAAGCATAATCTCCCATTTCTTTATTTTTTGGAATTTCTATATATTCTACTAGTTCTTCCTCTTTTATTTGCGTTACTTCACTTATTTTTTTTGCTATTTCTTTTTTAAAATCTTTCATATATTTCCTCTTTATTCAAAAATTGTGTATAATTAATTATACACTTTTCGATTATATCAAAAAAAATATAAAAAAGAAAGTTTTTTTATAAATATTATGGAAATCTATTTAAAACTATTTAATTTTGTTATGTTTTATGGTATAATATGGTTGTATGAGGAGGAATTTTTATGTGGCAAGTTTGGTTAGTTATATCTGGTATATTTTTTGTTTTAGAAATAGCTACTGTTGGTTTTTTTGTATTTTGGTTTGGAATAGGCGCAATTTTTGCAATGATTGTTAGCCTTTTTACAAGTAACATTATTATACAAACTACTGTATTTCTTATAACTTCAACATTATTAATACTTTTAACTAAACCATTTGTACAAAAAATCTCTCATCAAGACACTGTTCAAACTAACGCTTATTCTATAATTGGTCAAACTGGTGTCGTTACAAAAGAAATTGATGCTAAAAAAGGCATTGGTCAAATTAAAGTTGGTAGTGAAATTTGGACTGCTAATACCAAACAAGATGAAGTAATTCCTGTTGGTACTGAAGTAGAAATCTTAGAAATTAGTGGTGTAAAAGCAATTGTAAAACCAATCCTCGTTTCTATTACTAAATAATGATATTAATATTTTATATAAATAAATAAGGAGGAAATAATTATGACATTTTTAATTATATTACTTGTTATTATATTTATAATAGCATTTAAATCAATTAAAGTTGTTAAACAAGCTGAGGTTTATATTATTGAAAGACTTGGTAAATACCATAAGATTGCAGACGCTGGTCTTACTATTATCATTCCTTTCATAGACCATGTAAGAAGTGTTGTTAGCTTAAAACAACAAACAATGGATATACCACCTCAAGGAGTTATTACAAAAGATAATGTTACGATTACTATTGATACCGTCGTATTTTATAAAATTACAGATCCTGCAAAAGCAGTATATGAAATTCAGTCTTTAAAGAAAGGTATTGAATATTTAGCAATTACTACAATACGTGATATTGTTGGTAAAATGGATTTGGATTCAACATTTAGTTCAAGAGATGCAATTAATGATCAATTAAGAGCTATCTTAGATGAAGCAACAGATCAATGGGGTTGTAAAATAGATCGTGTTGAAATAAAAGATATTACTCCACCTGCTGATATCCGTGATGCAATGGAGAAACAAATGAATGCTGAACGAAATAAAAGAGCGTTAATTCTTCAAGCAGAAGGTGAAAGACAATCTGCAATTACTATTGCTGAAGGTCAAAAAGAAGCAGCTATTTTACAAGCAGAGGCCGATAAAGAGTCAAAAATAAGACGTGCTACTGGTGATGCCGAAGCTATTCGTCAAGTTGCTGAAGCAAAAGCAAAAGAAGTTGAAATGATATATTCAGCTATTAAAAATGCACATCCTGATGATAAATTAGTACAATTAAAATCATTAGAAGCACTTGAAAAAGTAGCTGAAGGTGAAGCTAATAAGGTATTTATTCCTTTTGAAGCAACTGCTGCATTAAGTAGTTTAGGTAGCATAAAAGAAGTTGTAAAAGATGCTGAAAAGAAATCTAAATAAAAATGATTATACCTTTTCGAAAATTTTGTCCTTTATTCAATTACTGAATAAAGGACTTATTTTTTATATCTTCATTAATTTAAAGTCTAAATAGTCTCCACTTACCAAATTAAATTGTATACCATCAATTATACCTTCTATTGCATCTTTATGAGAACGTGCATGTAAATGACCATACATACACCTTTCTACATTATATTTTTTCATTAATTGAATAAATTTTAATTCTAAATGATTTTTCATTGCCAAATTAGTAATTGGTGGATAGTGCATAAATACTATAATAGGCTTGTCTTTCCCATATTTATTTATTCCATCTTCTAATGATAACTCTAGTCTTCCTAACTCTCTATTAGAAATTTTATCTTCATTGTTTGAACCGTTTAATGTCCATCCCCTTGTTCCTGCTATTATTTTATTTTCGAAACAATAGCTATTATTATAAATAAAATCTATTGATTTAAAATTATTTTGTTCTAAAAAAAGATGCATTTTTTTTAGTGTTGTCCACCAATAATCATGATTTCCTTTTAATAACAATTTTTTTCCTGGTAATTCTTCTATATATTTAAAATCTAAAAATGTATCTTCTAAATTCATTGCCCATGAAAAATCACCTGGCAAAATAACAATATCATTATCTTTGACAGTTTCTAACCAATTTTTTTTAATCTTTTCTTCGTGATTTTCCCAATTGTCCCCAAAAATATTCATAGGTTTCGGATTTTTGAAAGACAAATGTAAATCTGCCATTACATATATAGACAACTTCTACCTCCTGCTATATTTTCAAGTTTGGAATTGCATTTAATGTTAAATCCGAAATATTTCCATTTATATAATCGTAATATCCTGCTGAAGCTATCATTGCTGCATTATCTGTACATAGTTTTAATTCCGGATAATATATTTTTACATTCATTTCTCTTCCTAACTCTTCATATCTACTTCTTATATAGCTATTTGCTGAAACTCCTCCTGCTAATGCTACTTTTTCTATTTTTAACTGTTCTATTGCTTTCTTGGTATTTGTAATTAACATATCTGCTGCTGTTTTTTCAAAGCTTGCACATAAGTTTTTCTGATTAATTTCTGGATTTTTATGATGCATATTTAAAATTGCTGTTTTTATTCCACTAAAACTAAAATCTAAATTATCGAAAAAAGTATGTGGTAATTCAATACTTACTTCTCCTTCTTTTGCTAGCTTATCTATTTTAGGTCCTCCTGGATACTCAAGCCCCATTACTCTTGCAACTTTATCAAAAGCTTCACCTATTGCATCATCTCTTGTTTTACCTAATATCTCAAATTCTGTATAATTTTTAATATGTACTAAATGCGTATGACCTCCTGATATTACCATACATAAAAAAGGAGGCTGTAATTCTTTATGAGTAATATAATTTGCTGCAATGTGACCATGTATGTGATTTACTCCTACAAGTGGTTTATTCAATGCATAGCTTAATGCTTTTGCATATGCAACTCCTACTAGTAATGCACCAACTAATCCTGGCCCATATGTACATGCAATTACATCAATATCTGAAAATGTAATTCCAGATACTTCAAGTGCTTCCTTTGTAACTGTAGAAATAGCTTCTACATGATTTCTTGATGCAATTTCTGGAACTACTCCTCCAAATTGTTTATGTATATCAATTTGTGAATGAATAACATTAGAAAGAACTTCTCTACCGTTTTTTACAACAGATACAGAAGTTTCATCACAACT
>CANQZT010000020.1 GCA_947628335.1 uncultured Clostridia bacterium
ATAAATTATATGTGTGTTGCTATAATCAAACAAGGAGGTGGTGTAGCAGCACCTGTTGGGGGGCAAATTTTATCGGATGTTTTACCATACTTAGAATTGCAAAAAGATAAACAAGAAGAGGACAGTGTTATAGAAGAAATTGATGTACCAGAAGTAAGAGGGATGACATTAAAGGAAGCAATTAAAGTTTTAAAAGATTCAGAATTAGACATACAAACTAATGTTGAAATTGATAGTCAAATGAATTTAGAAGAGATAATTGTAAAAGAGCAATTACCAAAGCCAGGAATTAGAGTTAAAAAGGGTTCAAAAATTAGTATAGAAATTTGATGAAAAAACTATACAAATTTAATTTTTAGTTATATAATAAATTCGTTAAATTATAAATTGGAGGTTATCTATGAATTTAAAAGAAATATTAGTAGGGATTGAGGGAATAAAGGCAAGAGGAAATTTAGAGCTAGATATTACTAATGTAGATTCTGATTCAAGAAATATAGAGAAAAATGGCATGTTTGTTGCGATTGAGGGTTACGAAACTAATGGAGAACAATATATCGAAAATGCTATAGAAAATGGTGCAATTGTAGTTATGGTACAAGAAACAGCAGACTTAAAAGAAATAAATATACCAGAAAATATTACTTTGCTTGTAGTGCCAGATACAAGACTTGCACTAGCAATATGTGCATGTAATTTTTATGATCATCCATCAAGAAAATTTACATTAATTGGAATAACAGGAACTAAAGGAAAAACGACAACAACATTTATGATTAAAAAAATTCTTGAAAAACAAGGGAAAAAAGTTGGATTAATTGGAACAATTGCTATATATATTGGAGATAAAAAAGTAGAAACAAGTGCAAGAACAACTCCTGAAAGTATAAAATTACAAAAAGTATTTGCAGATATGGTAAAAGAAAATGTTGATGTAGTTGTTATGGAAGTTTCTTCACAAAGTTTAAAGTTAAATAGAGTATATGGTTGTGATTTTGATATAGGAGTATTTACAAACTTTTCACAAGAACACATTAGTAAAAATGAACATCCAGATATGGAGGATTATTTTAATTCTAAACTAAAACTATTTGATATGTGCAAAATAGGTTATATAAATGCAGATGATGTATATGGAGCTAAAGTAGCAAAGCTTGCAAAAACTCCACAAATTACTATGTATGGAATTGATAATTTTTGTCATGTTCTTGCAAAAGATATTACAATCACAAATTCATATGTAGACTTTAAAGTAAAAATTGATAATAAAAATGAAAGAATAAAAACTTGCATTCCTGGTAGATTTAGTGTATATAATTCACTTGTTGCAATTTGTGTTGCAACAAAATTAGGAGCAAATGCAGAACAAATTAAAGAAGCATTAGAGGAAGTAAGAGTACCAGGAAGAAGTGAACTTGTAAGTAATAAAAAAGATTTAACTATTATGATTGATTATGCTCATACACCAGAAAGTTTAGAAGGAATTTTAAAAGCAGTAAAAAGTTATACAAGAGGAAGAGTAATATTAGTATTTGGATGTGGAGGAGATAGAGATAAAATAAAACGTCCATTAATGGGAGAAGTAGCAGGTGTTGTTGCTGATTACACAATTCTTACAGGAGATAATCCAAGAACAGAAAAAGTATCAGATATTATTTCTGATATTGAAGCAGGAATAAAAAAGACTAAAGGTCAATATACTTGTATAGAAGATAGAGAAGAGGCGATAAAAGCTGCAATAGAAATGGCAAATAAAAATGATATTATTGTGCTTGCAGGAAAAGGGCATGAATCATATCAGGAAGTTAATCATATAAAATATCCATTCGATGAAAGAGAGATTGTAAAAAGGATAACAGATAATATGAAATAAATTAAGTATACTAAAAAACATTATACTAATGGTTAATTTAACAGTATAATGAAGATGTAATTAAAAATAATGAAGGGTGAGAAAATTGAATTATTTTCAAATAAAAATACTATTACTATCATTTATAGCAACAGTAGTATTTGGAATATGTACAATTCCCATTTTAAAAAAATTGAAAATAGGTCAAATAGAAAGGGAAGAGGGTCCACAGTCACACTTAAGTAAGCAAGGAACTCCAACTATGGGAGGAGTTATTCTTGCAGCTTCTATTGCTATATTAATAGTATTTGTATTTTTAACTTACGCAAATGATAATCAACTAGAATTATCGAAAAAATTGATTCCACTAGCTATTATGTCATTAGGCTTTGGAATGGTGGGATTTGTTGATGATTTAAAAAAATTAGTTTTTAAAAATACAAAAGGTCTGAAACCTGCTTATAAAATGATAGGGTTGTTAACTATAGCAGTAATTTACGTTATTTACTTGCTTAAAATACTTGAACTGGGAACAGATACATATATACCAATTTTAAAAATATATTTAAAATTACCAGTATGGGTATATATACCTTTTGCAATATTTGTTATATTAGGAACAACAAATGCTATTAACCTAACAGATGGAGTAGACGGATTATGCCCAACAATTGCAGCGATAATTATAACTTGTTTAACTGTAATTGGAATTATTTATGATGTAAAAGAAGTAGTTGTATTTGGTACAATTGTAATAGGAGCGTGTCTTGGATTTTTATTATTTAATATGCATCCTGCAAAAGTATTTATGGGAGATACGGGTTCACTTCTTTTAGGAGGAGTAATTGTAGCACTTGCACTATATTTAAAAATACCACTAATATTAATTGTTATTGCTATTATTCCTGTATTAGAAACTTTATCAGTAATTATACAAGTTTTGTATTTTCAAAAAACAGGGAATAGAATTTTCAAAATGGCTCCGTTACATCATCATTTTGAATTATCAGGATGGGGAGAAAATAAAGTGGTATCAGTATTTAGTATTATAACGCTAATAGCTTGTATTGTAGGATTGATGATAATATAAATTAAGTAAGAAGGGGGAGAACTAGGTGTGAAAAAGCAGAATAGTAAAAGTGTATCAACACGGCGAAAAGCCATTTGATTTTGTTTTGTTTATAACAGTGCTTGTACTACTAGCAATGGGAATTATTATGGTATTATCTGCTAGTTCTCCATCAGCACTTGCTAAAAATGGTAACAGTTATGGATATGTAACTAAACAGGCAATTTTTGCAGTAATTGGAATTGTTTTAATGCTTACAATTTCAAGAATAGATTACAGAATATATACCAAGTTTGCTAAAATTGCATATATAGGCTCAATTATTTTATTGGCCTCAGTATCGGTTTTAGGTTCTTCAAGCAAAGGAGCAACAAGATGGGTGGACTTAGGTTTTGTCAGATTTCAACCATCAGAAATTGCTAAAGTTGCATTAATTATTTTTTATGCAGCATGGCTTACCAAAAATAGAGATAAGATAAAAACATTCAAAAAAGGTTTTTTTGTACCATTTTTATATTTAGTACCAATTGTATTAATTTTAATATTCTTACAAAATCATTTAAGCGTTACAATAATTATTACAGCTGTAATATCTATAATGTTATTAATGGCAGGTACAAAATTGAGATATTTCTTAGCAGTAGGAGGAATAGGAGTAGTAGCGATTGGAGCGTTATTAACATATTCTATCACAAAGACATCAGATTCATCAGATGAAAATGAAAATTTCCGTTTAACAAGGATTACAACGTTCCTTGACCCGTGGAGTGATAAAACAGGTGATGGATGGCAAGTTATACAAAGTTTGTATGCAATAGGTTCAGGAGGTTTATTTGGTGCAGGGCTTGGAGAAAGCAAGCAAAAATATTTATATATACCAGAACCACATAATGATTTCATATTTTCTGTACTTGCAGAAGAGTTGGGATTTTTTGGGTGTACTATTGTAATTGTTTTATTTGCAATTTTTATATGGAGAGGTTTGTTGATTGCTATGCGTGCACAAGATATGTTTGGAAGTTTATTAGCAGTTGGCATTACATCACTAGTTGGACTGCAAGCAATTATGAATATTGCTGTTGTTACATCTTCTATGCCAAATACGGGTATACCACTTCCGTTTTTTAGCTATGGTGGTACTGCATTAGTTATTTTATTATGTTCAGTAGGTATTTTATTAAATATTTCAAAATCATCTAAAAAAGTATAAAACTATATAAGACCCCACAATCTTGTAAAATTAACAAGAAGGGGTTATATTATTAAAATGGAGGAAAATTATGAGAGTAATTATAGCAGCAGCAGGTACAGCAGGTCATATAAATCCAGCTATTGCAATTGCAAATAAAATAAAACAGGAAGAGCCAAATTCAGAAATATTATTTTTAGGAACAAAAAGAGGATTAGAGAGTGATTTAGTACCAAGAGCAGGATATAAATTACAAGCGATTGAGGCATATGGTCTAAGTAAGAAAATAACTCTGCAAAGTATAAAAAATAATATAAAGACAATAAAAGGGATATCCCAAGCAAAAAAGATTGTAAAAGAATTTAATCCTGATATTGTAATAGGAACAGGTGGATATATTTGTGGTGCAGCAATTCTTGCTGGGAAGAAAAGTGGAAAGCCAACTATGCTACATGAAAGTAATGCATTTCCGGGAAAAGCTGTAAAGATGCTATCTAAAAAGGTTGATACAATTTTGGTCGGATTTGAAGAAGCAAAAAAGTATCTACCAAAAGCAAAAAATGTTATACATACAGGAACACCAACTAAGATAAAAAATTTACGGTCTAACAACTAAGCAAAAAGAAAGTATAAAGGAAAAAATAGGAATAAATAAACAAAAGCCTCTTATTCTTATTTTTGGTGGAAGTCAGGGAGCAAAAGCAATTAATGATTCAGTTATTGAATTGATTAATGAAAAAATGAATAAAAATTATCAAATTATGTGGGCGCCTGGCCCTAAACAATATGATATTGTTAAAGAACAAATAAAAGATTTTGAAAAGCTTGAAGAAGTTAAAATTGTTCCATATATTTATGATATGGAAGAAATTATGAATATTTGTGATTTAGTAATTGCTAGAAGTGGTGCGATGACAATCACTGAAGTTTCTATTGTAGGAAAACCAAGTATATTTATACCATTACCTAATGTAAGTAATAATCATCAAGAGTATAATGCAAAGGTATTAGAAAATGTAGGGGCAGCAAAAATAATTTTGAATAAAGATTTAACAGCAAATATATTAAATAGTAAAATTGATGAAATAATTATAAATAAAGAAAATATGTTAGATATGGGTAACAAAGCAAAAAAAATAGCTGTAAGCAATGTTGAAGATAAGATTTTTGAAGAAATAAGAAGGTTATTAAAATAAATATTACAAATGTATTTCCTAAATTTAGATTTTTTATTACAAACTAAAAAATGTGTGTAATATATGGAAAAATGATATCGAATTATAATATTTTTTGTAAAAAAATGTAAAATCATGCGATAAAAATTTCTTGCAATTTCCTTATAAAAGGGTATATAGTATAAGAGTTGTATCAATTTAAGAAAAGGGGAGGAGAAAGCTTGAAAAGTTTTTATGGCGGTACATATGTTGGAAAAGAAATTTTGGCAGTTAATGATATTTATTATCCAGTAAGATTAGAATATTATAAAACAGAGACAATTGAAAATTATCAATCTGTATATGGTATCGAAGTAATAAAAACGGAATATAAAGATGACACAATAAAGGTAGAAAATAAAGTAGTTTATAAAGTAACATCAGAAGAAAACAAGATAAATCACATATTAGAACAATTTAAATCTGGCAAAATAACACCAGCAGTTACTGAGGAAATGTTAGAAGAATTATTAAAAACCTAAAAAGCAAAGGGGAAATACTCTTCGCTTTTTATTGTGTAAAAATTAAGTTTTATGAGTACCCACCAACAGTATTTGACTGTGATGGTGGGTAAAGTTCTTAAATTTATATTTTAATAAAAATAACTTGCAAAATGAGAAAATATGGTCTAGAATATTTTAATGTAAACAAAAGTAAAAGGAGAAAGTGATGGCAGATAAGTTAATTATAGTGGAATCACCAGCAAAAGCAAATACAATTAAAAAATTTTTAGGTGGAAATACAAAGGTTGTTGCATCTATGGGGCATATTAGAGATCTTCCCAAGTCTAAATTAGGAATAGATATTGAAAATAATTTTGAACCACAATATATAAATATTCGTGGAAAAGGGGAGTTAATAAAATCATTAAAAAAAGAATCTCTTTCTGCAAAAAAAGTATATCTTGCAACTGACCCTGATCGTGAAGGAGAAGCAATTGCATGGCATTTAGCGCATATCTTGGGAATTGATGAAAAGGAAGCTGTACGTGTAACATTTAATGAAATTACTAAAGGTGCAGTTCAAGAGGCAATGAAAAAACCAAGAAAAATAGATATGAATTTAACTGATGCACAACAAGCAAGGCGTGTATTAGATAGAATTGTTGGATATAAAATAAGTCCAGTTTTGTGGAAAAAAGTAAGACGAGGTTTATCTGCAGGTAGAGTACAGTCAGTGGCTGTGAAATTAATTGTAGATAGAGAAGAAGAAATAGAAAAGTTTATACCTGAAGAATATTGGAATATATATGCTAGTCTTTCGGAAAAAAAGAATGGAAAAACATTTGAGGCAAAATTTTATGGAAAAAATAATAAAAAATTAGAACTTCATAAAAAAGAGGAAGTAGACGAGATTATTAAAAATGTTGATAAAGCAACATACATTGTAAATGAAGTAAAAAAGGGAAAGAAAAAAAGAACACCTGCACCACCATTTACAACAAGTACAATGCAACAAGAAGCATCAAGAAAATTAGGATTTACTTTAAAGAAAACAATGAGTGTAGCACAGGGGCTTTATGAAGGTGTAAAAATTCAACAAAGAGGAACGGTAGGATTAATTACCTATATGAGAACCGACTCAACTAGAATTTCAGAAGTAGCAAGAACTGCAGCAAAAGATGAGATTTTAAAAAGATATGGTGAAGAATATTATGATAATAGATATTATAGAACAAACAAGGAAGCACAGGATGCACATGAGGCAATAAGACCTACATATGTAGACATAAATCCAGATGAAATAAAAGATGATTTAACAAATGATCAATATAAATTATATAAATTAATTTATAATAGATTTATAGCAAGTCAGATGTCACAAGCAATTTATGATACATTATCTGTAACTATTGATGCTAATGGATATACATTCAAAGCGAATGGTCAAAATTTAAAATTTAAAGGATTTATGGTTTTATATGTAGAAGGTCAAGATGAAAAAGAGGAAGATGAAAATACAAAAATTCCAGAGTTACAAGAGAAGCAAGAGTTATTTAAACAAAAATTAGATACTAAACAAAGTTTTACGGAGCCACCTCCACGTTATACAGAAGCAAGTCTTGTAAAAGAACTAGAGCAAAAAGGAATAGGAAGACCAAGTACATATTCACCAACAATAACAACAATACTTGAAAGAAGGTATGTTGAAAAGATACAAAAACAATTAGTGCCAACAGATTTAGGAAGAATTGTAAATAAACTGTTAATAGAAAACTTTTCAGATGTTATTAATGTAGAATTTACAGCTAATATGGAAGATGAATTTGATAAAATAGCAGAAGGAAAAGAAGAGTGGAAAAGTATAATAAGAGAGTTTTATGAACCATTCAAGCAAGTTGTAGATAAGGTCGAAAAAGAATTAGAACATGTTGAGTTAGTTGAAGAAGTATCAGATGTACCATGTGAAAAATGTGGCAGGATGATGGTAATAAAATATGGCAAATATGGTAAATTTTTAGCATGTCCAGGATATCCAGAATGTAAAAATGCAAAACCTTTTGTTGAGACTATTGATGTACCGTGTCCAAAATGTGGTGCAAAAGTTCAAATTAGAAAAACAAAAAAGAAAAGGAATTATTATATATGCGAAAATAATCCAAAAACTTGTGATTATATTTCATGGAATAAACCAAAACCAGGAGAAAAATTTGAAGAAAATAATAAAGAAATGAAAAAAACTACAAAAAAATCTACTAATAAAAAAGAAAACAAAAAAACAACTACAAAGAAAAAATAAATGCTTACAGAAGACCTAAGATATATATTTTTATATAAAATCTTAGGCTTTTTGTTATTTAATGATGAATAAAAATACTTTCCAAAAACAAAGAATAATGATATAATAATTAATCATATTTAAAGGAGATAGAGATGTTTATTAACCAAACAGTATCAAAAGAATTATACACAGAAGCGGGAGAAGCCAGATTCTTACGAGCAAAAGCTTATGTGAAGCAAAAAAAAGTAAATATTGAAAAAATACATTATGAAGATATGAATAATTTTAGTATATCTAGTGTTGTAGAAGGAAATTTGGATGAATATAATGTACATATAGGAGTTAAAAATGGTGAATTAGATAGAGCAGAATGTGAATGTGAGGATTATAAAACTTATTATGGTGCATGTAAGCATATTGTAGCGACATTATTAGAGATAGATGGAAATTCAAAATATACAGGAAATGAATATAAAAAGTCAAAAGAAAGGTACACAGATTTTTCAGATTTAATTGATACTTTTTATGGAGAAGAATTAAAATTAATAGATGAACCCGAACAAACACATATAATATTAAATACGAATGTGCGAATTGAACCCAAACTTATTTATGATACATATTCAGGTGAAATGAAAATAGAATTTAAAATAGGAACGAAAAAACAAATGTACAAATTAAGAAATTTAGTAGAGTTCTATGATAACATGTTTAATAAAGCAAGATATAAATATGGAGCAAAATTAGACATGATTCACGAAGAGGAATCATTTGCAAAGGAAGATATACCGCTTTTAAATTTCATTTTAAAATATGCCGAAATTATCAAGTACATAAATAATAGTTCAAATAGTGCATATAGGTATTACGGTAAAGTGGTAAGTACAGGGAGCATTATTTTAAGTAATTCAGTTGTTGATGAAATTTTTGAAATATTAAAAAATAAAGAAGTTGTATTAGAGAAAAATTATATTAATGAAACAATAAAATTAGAAGAAGAGCCACCAGACATTAAATTTGAATTAGAAAAATCTATGGGTCAGGAATATAAATTAATATGTAATATGGATAATGCATATGAAATAATCGAAGGAAAGAAATATACATATTTTTTGACAAATAATGTGTTGCATAGGTGTACAAAACAATTTAAAGAAACGACATTAAAATTATTAAATGTATTTAAGAGAAACTATACAAAAGAAATTAAATTCAGAAAAGAACAAGTGGCTAAATTTTTTTCCATAGTTGTTCCAAAAGTAGGAGAAGATATAATACTTGATAAAATAGAGCAAGAAGAAATTGAAAAGTATATGCCTCAAAAATTAGGAGTAAAAGTCTTTTTAGAATTTAATGAAAAAAATTATATCATTGCAAAAGTAATGTTTTGTTATGGTGATGAAGAATTTAATCCTTTACAAGAAAATCCTAATATTCCAAGAAGTGTTATGGAAGAAGCAGAAAGTTTAAATATTTTTAGAACAACGGGATTTATGCTGGATAAAAAGAATGCAGAGTTTATTTTAGTAGACGATGAGAAGATATATGATTTCTTAACAGATGATATTAATTTATTTATGCGAAAATTTGAAGTATTAGCAACAGATGAATTTAATCAAAAACAAATAAAAAGACCTAAAATGACTGCTTTAGGAGTTAGAGTAGAGAATAATTTATTGAATATAAATTTAGAAGATTTTAACTTTAATATAAATGAATTAAAGGAAATTCTTACTAAATATAAGCAAAAAAAGAGATATCACAGGCTTAAAAATGGTGAATTTATTTCATTAGAAGAGAATGAGGATATAGATTTTTTAGAAAATTTAATATCTGGAGCAGATATTGGATATAAAGAATTAGAAAGTGGAAATATTAAGTTACCAATTTATCGTTCTTTGTATTTAGAAAGAATTATGAATAAATTTCAAAATACGACAATAAAAAAAGATGATACATATAAAGAAATAACAAATAATATGGCAGAAAAGTCGGATACTACTAATTTAGTTATTCCCCAAAGTTTAGAAAAAGTATTAAGGGAATATCAAAAAGTAGGATTTAAATGGTTAGAAACATTAGATAAATATCAGTTCGGAGGTATACTTGCAGACGATATGGGACTTGGAAAAACTATACAAATTATAGCAATTATACTTGCATATAAAGAAAAAAAAGAAGAAGAAAAAAAGCCAATTATGGTTGTTTGTCCAAGTTCGCTTACGTTAAATTGGAAAGCCGAAATAGAAAGATTTGCAAGTAATATAAAAACAATATTAATAAGTGGCCCAGCAAATAAAAGACAGGAGTTAATAAAAGATATTGCAAGTTATGATGTTGCTATTACTTCATATGATTTGTTAAAAAGAGATATAGATTTATATAATGAACTTAATCAAGAATTTCGTTATATAATTGCAGATGAAGCACAATATATGAAAAATAGTAATACACAAAATGCAAAGGCAATAAAAAATATAAATGCTAAAACAAAATTTGCTTTAACTGGAACACCAATTGAAAACTCATTAGCAGAGTTATGGTCTATATTTGATTTTCTGATGCCAGGATATTTATTTTCGTATAAAAAATTTAAAGAAAATTATGAACAACCAATAGTAAAAGATGAAGATGAAAAAACAATGAGCAAATTAAGGATGTTAATAGAGCCATTTATATTGCGAAGAACTAAAAAACAAGTACTAACAGAACTTCCAGATAAAACGATTACTATACTAGATAATGAAATGAATGATGAACAACAAAAAATATACTTATCATATTTGGCTGAAGTAAAATCTGAATTAAATGAGCAAATAAAGATAAATGGATTTGAGAAAAGTCAAATGCAAATTTTATCTGCACTAACTAGACTAAGACAAATATGTTGTCATCCAAGTTTATTTTTAGATAACTATAAAGGCGAATCTAGTAAATTAAATCAATGTCTTGAAATTATAAAAGATGCAATCTCAAGTGGGCATAAAATATTACTATTTTCTACCTATACATCAATGTTTGATATAATAGAAAAGGAATTAAAAAAAGAAGAAATTAAGTATTTTAAACTAACTGGTCAAACGAAAGTAGATAAGAGAATAGCACTTGTTGATGAATTTAATAATAATCAGACTATAAAGGTGTTTTTAATATCTTTAAAAGCTGGAGGAACTGGTTTAAACCTAACTGGTGCTGATGTAGTTATACATTACGATCCATGGTGGAATTTAGCAGCAGAAAACCAAGCGACAGATCGTGCCTATAGAATTGGGCAAAAAAATAGTGTACAAGTATATAAATTAATAACTAAAAATTCAATTGAAGAAAAAATTTATGAACTTCAAGAAAGAAAAGCAAAATTAATTGATAATGTATTAGATACAAAAACTTCATTTATTAGTAAACTATCAAAAGACGAAATTATGAAATTGTTTGAATAATTTTGACTTTTTTTAAAAGACATAGTATAATTTATATGACTTTTTTAGTCTAAAAAACTAGAATGGAGGAAAAAGCAATGAAAACAAAAAAACACGTGACAACATTGACGACAAAGCCATTACAGGAAACTGTAAAAAATGGTGGCTGTGGCGAATGCCAAACCTCGTGCCAATCGGCATGCAAGACATCATGCACAGTTGGCAACCAAACTTGCGAAAAAAACAAGTAATTTAAGGGCCTAGTTTGAAGGGGGGAACGAAGTGTGTTCCTCTCTTTATTTATACAGCAGGAAATTTTGTGATAAAACATATTAAAATTGCTGGAATTTTGTGAAAAAACATGTTGAATATATTAGGAATTTTGTGATATAATGTATGTAGGATGGTGATAAATCATGGAATTGTTAAAAAGAAAAATTGATAAATACTTAATACAATGGAAAGAGGATTTAGAAAAGAAACCTTTAATTGTTAAAGGAGCACGACAAATAGGAAAGACAGAATCAATTAGAAATTTTGCAAAAAATAATTATAAAAATGTTATTGAAATAAATTTTGCACTTCAAAAACAGTTTAAAGATATATTTGATGATGGATTTGAAGTAGATACTATAATTAAAAATATTTCTTTAAAGAATCCAAATCTTGAATTTTTTCCAGGAAATACGCTAATATTTTTTGATGAATTGCAGGATTGCATTAATTGTGCGACATCGTTAAAGGCATTTAATGAAGATAAGAGATATGATGTTATTTGTTCAGGCTCTCTTATGGGAATAAACTATAATGAAATAGAATCGAATAGTGTTGGAAATAAAGAAGACTATGAAATGTACTCAATGGATTTTGAAGAGTTTCTTTGGGCAAAGGGGTATAAAGAAGAACAGATAGAAGATATGTATGAACATATGAGACAATTAAAACCTTTTTCAAAATTAGAACTTTCTGTAATGTTTGAAAATTTCAAAGAGTACATGATAATTGGAGGAATGCCAGCAATTGTAAATTCTTTTGTAAAAAACAATAATTATAGTGGTACTTTGAAAATGCAAAAGCAAATTATACTTGATTATGAAGAAGATATAACAAAATATGCAGGTCGGATTAGACCATGCAAAAATACTTAATGTATATCGTAAAATACCAGTATTTTTAGGAAATGATAATAAAAAATTTCAAATTTCAAAAGTAGATATTGGTGCAAGGAATAGAGAGTATATAGGGATAATAGATTGGCTAAATGATGCAGGGATAATTAATGTTTGCTATTGTTTAGAACAAACATCATTACCACTTAAAGGAAATTTTAATCCAGACAATTATAGACTATATTTTAGAGATACTGGTTTATTGATAGGTTCATTAGATGAAGAAGCACAAGAAGATTTAAGAAATAACAAAAATTTTAATACTTATAAAGGGGCCATTTATGAAAATGTGATTGGAGATATGTTAGTTAAACAAGGATATCAATTATATTTTTATAAAAATGAAAAAGCTACAGTAGAAATGGATTTTTTTGTAAGGGATAAGGATTATTTAATACCAGTAGAAGTAAAAGCAAATGATAATGCGACTATTTCATTGAATAAACTTATAGAAAACCCAAAGTACCAAGATATTAAATATGGAATAAAATTGTGTTATAAAAATATAGGATTTAACGGAAAATTTTACACATTCCCATATTTTTTAACATTCTTATTAAAAAGATATTTAAAAGAAAAATAGAAAATGAGGTAAAATTATGAATAATTATATAACAGTAATAGGTGGGGGCCTTGCAGGATGTGAAGCAGCATATCAAATTGCAAAAAGAGGAATAAAAGTAAAATTATATGAGATGAAGCCAATTAAATTCTCACCAGCACACACAAGTGAAAATTTAGCAGAAATTGTATGTAGCAATTCGTTTAAATCTAATTTACATACAAATGCTTGTGGTCTATTAAAAGAAGAATTACGTATTCTTGATTCTCTTTTAATAAAATGTGCAGATGAAGTAAGTGTACCTGCACGGTCAAGCACTTGCTGTTGATAGAGAAGAATTTTCAAAAAATATTACAAAATATATAAAGGAAAATGAAAATATTGAAGTAATTAATGAAGAAATAGGTGGAAAAAATTCAAAATCGATAGAAGAAATATCAAAAGATGGTATTGTTATTATTGCAACAGGGCCATTAACATCAGAAGCTTTATCTAGTGAAATATCAAAAATTACTGGAATGGACAAACTTTATTTTTTTGATGCAGCAGCTCCAATTGTTACGAAAGAAAGTATTAATATGGATATTGCATTTTGGGGAGATAGGTATGAGCAAGAAAGAAAAAAAGAAGAAACAATAGAAGAGTGGAAAAACAGAAGAAAAAATATTCAAAATGAAAGTTATATTAATCTTCCTATGAATAAAGAAGAATATGAAGCTTTTTATAACGAACTTATAAATGCAGAAGTAGTTGAGCTTCATAAATTTGAAAAAAGAGAAATATTTGAAGGTTG
>CANQZT010000021.1 GCA_947628335.1 uncultured Clostridia bacterium
TTCACTCCTTCTAAAATATTTTAACATATTTTTTCAAAAATGTATAGACAAATTTCATTTTTTGTTGTATTATATTTTTTGTCGCCGGAATTTTAAGGTGGTGATATTATAAATTTTTTAACAAATTTATTTTTTATATCCTTTATTATTAATGGTTTCATCGTTTTTTATTCTATATTCACAATAATCGATATACTATTTTTTAAAAATCCTCAAAATTCAAAATTTAATATTCCAAATTAACTTTCAAGGAGGTTGTATGTTTGTAGATACTTTTTTTAGGCGAATAGTTTTTAATTTTGCATGCCTTTTCGTCTTTTTGGCAATATATATTTTGCTTTTTTACAAAGTTTATATATCTGATGTGATAATTATTTCTTTTGCAATTCATCCATTTAATATTTGTGAAAAATATCCAGAAATTTGGGAAAAAATTAAGCTTTTATATATTCCAATCTCTTTTGTTTCATCAATGATTTCAATAAATCTTTTATATTCTTCTCTTTTCAAAAAGAAAAAAGAATTAAAGCGAAAAAGAATTAAATCAGATGATAATTTATCACTTTTTATTGCAAAAGATAAAAACGGATATCCTATTATTTTACCTGAAGCTAGCCTTTATCAAAATATTTTAATTACTGGTACAATTGGCTCTGGAAAAACTAGTTCTGCAATGTATCCTTTTACAAAACAACTTATAAAATACAAATATGATGAAGATGATAAAAAACTTGGTATGCTTATTTTAGATGTAAAGGGTAATTATTATTCTCAAGTTAAAAAATATGCCGAGCATTATAGAAGAATAAATGATTTAGTAATCATAGAACTTCGGAAGTAATGTAAAATATAATCCTCTTGATAAACCAAATTTAAAGCCTTCTATACTTGCAAATAGATTAAAAACTATTCTTACTCTTTTTTCTAAAAATAACAGTGAAAGCTATTGGCTTGATAAAGCAGAGCAGATTTTAACTGAAGCAATTAAATTTTGCAGATTATATAATAATGGTTATGTTACATTTTCGGAGCTACATAAGCTGATTACTGATGCTGATTATTATATAAATAAAATTAATTTCATGCGTTCTAAGTTTTTGTCTGGCAAGCTTTCTCATCTTGATGTTCATAATCTTTTGTCTTCTATAGAATTTTTTGAAAAGGAATTTAATACTTTAGATTCTAGAACTTCTAGTATTTTAAAATCTGAAATAACAAGAATAACCGGCGCATTTATTTCAGATTATGATATTTTAAATACTTTTTCTCCTCAAAAATCTGAATTGAATTTCTTTGGTTTTGAAGAGATGATATCTAAGGGTAAAATTATAGTTTTAAATATGAACATTGCAGAATATAGAAATCTTTCTAAAATAATTGCGGCTTACCTAAAATTGGATTTTCAAACAGAGGTTATGGCAAGACTTGCAAAAAAGGATTCAAATATGCGAAGTGTTTGCTTTATTAGTGACGAATATCATGAATATGTAACAGACACTGATGCTGACTTTTTTGCTCAGTCAAGAGAAGCAAAATGTATTAATATTGTTGCAACTCAAAGTTATACTTCTCTTCTTAATTCTATTAATAATCAATACACTGTAAAAGTTATTATTCAAAATTTAATTAATAAATTTTGGTTTAGAACTGATGATATTTTTACAATTGAAGAGGCTCAAAAGCAACTTGGAAAAGAGGAAAAGAAAAAATATTCAAAAAGTTTTTCTGAAAGTTCTACCGATCCCAAAATGTCATCTTTGTCTAGTATTTTAAGTTTTAACAAGCCTAATTTTTCTGAAAGTTTAAATTCATATACTCAATTTGATTTTGTTTTTGATACAAATTTCTTTACTCAAAATTTAAATACTTTTTCATGTCTTGCTTTCTTGTCTACGGGAAATAGTATAATCCCTCCACAAAAAATTAATCTTATTCCATATTTTAAAACCGATGAAAATATATAAAAATACATATTTAAAGGAGATGTTTCACGTGAAAAAATTTATTTATTATAGTCTTTTTGTTTTATTTATTGCTACTGTTTTAGTTTTTTCCTTAGGGTTTCCGTCATTTGCCGCATATCCAAAACTTGTTTCTAAAATTATTTCTGCCTTTGAAGCTTTAAAGAAATATATAGTTGCAATCGCAACTCCTATTGCTGCTGTTGCAATTGGTTCAGGTTTCCTTATGCAGAAATTTAGTTTTGGAGATGAGGAAAGAATTCGAACTGGAAAAAAATTAATTAGAACTTCTGTTGTATCTTATGCCTTTATTTTGGCTCTCGATTTAGTAATTAATTTAATTGAATCTCTAATCAAATAATCTTAGGAGGTGCTTTTTTGGGTTCTACATCTAATACAATTTTATCTACTATTAATGAACTTTTCAGTTCTCTATTTTCTTCTATCGATGGTTCTATTTATACTGCTTTAGATGAAATTTCTTTTATTAATACCAATATTTTAAAATCTCCGTATTTAGAAAAACTTTTTGGCACTTCTTCTACTACTGGTATTTTAATGATAGCTAATGCACTTTTAATTGGCTTTGTTTTATATTTTGCTATAAAGCATTTGCTTTCGAGTTTTGCTATTGTTGAATCTCAAAATCCTTATCAATTCGTTTTAAAAATAATCTTTATCGGTATTTGTGTTAATTGTAGCTTTTTTATTTGTGAGCAAATTATAAATATTAATGCCCTTGTATCCTCTGCAATACGTGATGTTGGGTCTGAAATACTCGATACTCAAATTTGTTTTTCTAAATTAATTGATATTTCTGATTCAATAATTGTTATTGAAGAGAATAAGGCAAATGTGTTTTCTATTGATGGTATTATAAAAACTGTAGTATCTATTGGTTTTCTAAATTTAATTTTTATTTATGCTATAAGATATATTTTAATTAAAGTTTTTATTCTTATTTCGCCTTTTGCTATCATGACTCTCTCTATGCGTTCTACTTCTTTTATTTTTAAGTCATGGCTTAAATGTTTTATTTCTTTACTTTTTATAGAATTATTTGCATCTTTTATTTTAATTGTAATGTTTTCTATTGAATACAGTGCTGATAATTTGATATCTAAGCTTTTATTTATTGGCTCTATTTTTGCCTTAATGAAAGTTAATAATTATGTGAGAGATTTTATCGGCGGTATTAGTATAGATACATATAATTCGATGTATGGAATGAGAAATATGATGAAAATAAAATAATAATAATTATTATATCGGAGGTTTGAACTTATATGAAATTTATTATTCCTCAAAATTATGATTTTTCAAGTAAACTTTTTGGAATTCTTGATTATTCAACTGTTATATTTAATGTTATATGGTGTATATTCATTTTTTGTATAGTTAATTTCTTTGTATCTAACTTTACTTTTAAAATTTTTATAATTATTATCCTTTGCTTTCCAGTTTTACTTTTTAGTATAATTGGCTTTAACCACGAAAATATTTTGTATGTATTTTTGTATATTTATAAATATCTTACTTGCCAAAAAGTATATTTGTACAAATAGATTTTCTATTCTTGTTTTTTTAGACATAAAATGATATAATTTTTAGATAACTAAAGATTAAAATTTTATGGATATAACAAAAGGAGAATTTCTTATGAAGTTAGAACAAAATGATGAAGCATTATTATTTTCATGTACAAAATTGCCTGATGTATTTTTTTCAGAATATCTTCCTCAAGCTTCTGGAGATTTTATAAAGGTTTATTTATATATTTTATTTTTATCTAAATATGGTAAAGACATTAAAATGAATGATTTAGCAAAAAAACTTAATCTTCCTTTTCCTATGATTCAAGATGCTTTAAAATTCTGGGAGGATATAGGTGTATTAACAAAAAAGGGAACCGGTTTTATTGTTAATAATTTGCAAGAAATTGAGCTACGCAAATTATATAAGCCAAATGTTGCTCTTTCAATCGAAGATATTGAAAAAAATCAAAAAAATGAAACAAGAGTAAAATTAGTAGAAACAATCAATAATTCATTTTTCCAAGGAATTATGTCTCCATCTTGGTATGCAGATATTGATTTATGGTTCAATAAATTTGGATTTGATGAACAAGTCATGATGGCTCTCTTTAATTACTGCTTCCAACGTTCTGCTCTTCATAGGAACTATGTTCAAGTTGTTGCTGAAGCATGGGCAAAACATAATGTTAAAACTTTTAGTGATTTAGAGATTTATTATCAAAAACAAGAAGCTTCACAAAAAGTTGAAAAGGCTATTCAGAAAAAACTTGGAATTTCTAGACCTCTTACCGAATACGAAAAAGGTTATATACAAAAATGGACTGAAGATTTTGGATATGATTTATCTATTATAGAAATTGCTCTTAAAAAGACTACTTCAAAAACAACTATTTCTTTTGATTATTTAGATAAATTAATTACAAGCTGGCATGATAGTGATTTAAAGACTTCTGATGATATTCAAAATTATATGATTTCTTTAAAAAATCAAATGAAAAATAAAAAGGAATTTGAACAAAAAGTAAAATATAATAATTATGAACAACGTACTTATGATAATTTTGATAATTTATATGCTAATAAACAAAATTAATTTTGGAGGTTTTAAAATTTGAGTAATTCTACTTTAAATACTTTATTAAAAGAATATGAATCAAAAAAATATATAGCTGATTTGAATTTTGAAAAAGAAAAAACTTCTTTTTATGATTCGCATCCCGAACTTGCTAAAATAAATTCTGAACTTGGGAAACTTGCTATTGATATTTCAAAAGCAGTTTTAAATAGTGATATTGATTTATCTAATAAATTAAAAGAAGAATTCAATAATTTAAAAGAAAAAAAAGAAGTTTTAATGAAATCTATTAAAATTCCTAATGGAGCATTAAATCCAATATATGAATGTTCTATTTGTAAAGATACTGGATTTGTTCAAGAAGGAAATGGTAAAACTGTTCTTTGCAATTGTATAAAGCAAAAGATGTTTGACTTGGATTTTAATAAATCAAATATTCGGAAATCTTGAAAAAGAAAATTTTGATAATTTTGATTCTTCTCTTTATTCTGATGAAATTAATGAAGCAAAATACAATGCTAAAATTTCTCCAAGAAAAAATATCGAAAATATTAAAGAAATTGCTGTTAATTTTATTAATAATTTTGATAATACTGAAGAAAAAAATTTACTTTTTTTAGGAAATACCGGTCTTGGTAAAACTTTTCTTTCAAATTGTATTGCAAAAGAAGTTTTAAATATGGGAAAAACAGTCCTTTATCAGACTGCTCCAATAATGCTTGATAATATTTTAGATTATAGATTTGGTAAATCTGATTATACTGAACTTTATGATAATATTATTAATGTTGATTTACTTATTATTGATGATTTAGGTGCAGAATCTCTAAATTCTTTCAAGCTTTCAGAGTTATTTAATATAATAAATGCGAGACTTCTTTCACAAAATAACCATATTACAAAAACTATTATTTCTACTAATCTAAATATGAATAATTTGATGGACACTTATGGTGAAAGAATTTTCTCAAGACTTGCTTCTTATTACAATGTTTGCAGATTTTTTGGAGAAGATATAAGAATTAATAAAGTTTTTGGAAAGAAATAAAT
Organism: uncultured Clostridia bacterium; assembly: GCA_947628335.1. Next base: position 5,622 of record CANQZT010000021.1, read on the forward strand.
AAAAATAAAGTAAAAACTCATGTTATATTAAAAATTATAACATGAGTTTTTGCTTTATTTATTTTCTTCCTCTTCTTCTTTTTCTTCTGATATTTTTTCTATACTTACTACTTTTCCTTCGTTTGTTCTCATAAGTGTTACACCTTGTGTTGGACGTCCTAATATACTTATTTCTGAAACATTTATCCTTATTATTGTTCCTGTATCCGTTATAAGCATTATATCGTCATCTTCATTTACTAGTTCAACTCCTATTACTTTACCAGTTTTTGGAGTAATTTTATATGTTATAACACCCTTTCCTGCTCTAGTTTGTACTCTATATTCATCAAGTTCTGTTCTCTTGCCAAATCCATTTTCTGTAATTGTAAGCAATGTTTGTTTACTTCCTTCAACTATTGACTCCATTCCGATAACAGTATCATCTTTATCAAGTTTCATTCCTATAACACCTTGTGAAACTCTTCCCATTGGTCTTACGTCTTTTTCACTAAATGTTATACATTGACCACCTTCTGTTACCATTACTACATTGTCTTCACCATCTGTAAGTTTTACAGAAATTAGTTCATCATCTTCTTTTAGCGCAATTCCTTGTAAACCTGTTTTTCTTGAAGAATCATATTCTGATAAAGGTGTTTTCTTTATAATACCTTGTTTTGTTGCCATTAGTAGATATTTTCCTTCTGCTATATTTTGAATTGGTATTATTGCTGAAATCTTTTCTCCTGGATCAAGACTAAGTAAATTTACTATTGCTGTTCCTTTTGCTGTTCTTCCTGCTTCTGGAATTTCGAATCCTCTTAATTTATATAATTTTCCTTTATTGCTGAAGAACATTATTATATCATGTGTTGAAGCAGTAAAGATGTCTTTTACAAAGTCTTCTTCTCTTGTTATCATTCCGAGTGATACCTTTTCCACCTCTTTTTTGGCTTTTATATGTATCTATTGGCATTCTTTTTATATATCCAAAATGAGATAAAGCGATAACTGTTTCTTCTTCTTTTACTAAATCTTCTTCGTCCAATTCTCCGCTACTTGCAATTATTTTTGTTTTTCTTTCATCGCCATATTTTTCTTTTAATTCTAGTAATTCTTCTTTTATAACTCCATATACTAGTTCTTCGCTTGCAAGAATTGCCTTTAAGTGTTCAATTAGTTTCATTAATTCATTGTATTCTTCTTCTATCTTTTCTCTTTGCAAGCCTGATAAGGTTTTTAATCTCATATCCAAAATTGCTTGTGCTTGAACATCTGATAATCCAAATCTCTCCATTAATCTCTCTTTTGGATCATCATAAGAACCTCTAATTATTCTTATTACTTCATCAATATTATCTATTGCAATTTTTAATCCTTCTAATATATGTGCTCTTGCTTCTGCTTTTTCTAGTTCAAATTTTGTTCTACGAATTACAACTTCTTTTCTGTGTTCAATGAAGTTTTCTAAGCATTGTTTTAAAGTTAATATTCTTGGAACGCCTTTAACTAGTGCAAGCATTATTACACCAAATGTTTCTTGCATTTGTGTAAATTTATATAATCTATTTAATACAACTTGAGCATTTGCATCTCTTTTTAATTCTATAACAAGTCTTACATTAGCTGTTCTATCAGATTCATCTCTTATCGTAGAAATTCCCTCTATTTTTTTATCTCTTGCTAAATCATCTATATATTTATGAAGTCTTGCTTTATTTACTTGATATGGAAGTGATGTAACAATTATTCTTTGTCTTCCTCCAGACATTTCTTCTATCTCAGCTTCCGCTCTCATTATTATTTTTCCTCTACCTGTTGTATAAGCTGATTTTATTCCGTCTCTTCCAACTATTGTAGCTCCTGTAGGGAAATCTGGTCCTTTTATAACTTTCATTAAATCTTCATTTGTAATTTCAGGATTATCAATTACTTTTATTAGTCCATCAACTACTTCTGATAAATTGTGTGGTGGAATGTTTGTTGCCATTCCAACTGCAATTCCTGAAGAACCATTTAATAAAAGTGCTGGTAATCTTGTTGGTAATACGCTTGGTTCTTGTAATCTATCGTCATAGTTAGGTACAAAATCTACTGTATTTTTGTCTATGTCACTCATCATATAATTTGCAATTTTTGCCATTCTAGCTTCTGTGTACCTCATAGCAGCTGGTGGATCTCCATCAACAGAACCAAAGTTTCCATGTCCATCAATTAATGGATAACGTAAAGTAAAGCTCTGTGCCATTCTTACCATTGCATCGTATACGGCTGCATCACCATGTGGGTGATATCTACCTAAAACAGAACCTACTGTATTTGCTGATTTTCTGTAAGGCTTGTCTGATGTAATTCCGGTCTTCTTGCATTGAATATAAAATTCTTCTATGTACTGGCTTTAATCCATCTCTTACATCTGGTAACGCACGTGCAACTATAACACTCATCGCATAGTCGATATATGCAGTTTTCATTTCTTTTTCAATGTCTCTCTCTATTATTGTTTCATCTGGTCTGTCCATTTTTTCACTTTCCTTCCTTGATAAGCATATTTGTTTTGTCTTATTTTCCTACGGATATTATACTAAACTGACCAAAATTTTGCAAGAGTTTTGTCAACATAAACTTTCTAAAATTTGCTTAAATTGTTTGTGCGAGTTTAATTTCATCCATTGTTATATTTTCAATTGAATTTCCTTTATTTTTTATTAAAGTCTGAATATTTTCTATTGCTTTTATTTCTTTTAAAGTATCTTCAAGAGGCATAATTTCTTCTTTTTTGTTTTTTATTTTTGTATATTCTTTTTTCATTCCTGCTAAGTCATTTTGATTTAAATATGTTTTCCAATTTTCTATGTATTTTCCGAATTTTTTCAACACTATCTACTTGTTTCATAAAATCTTCTTCTATTTTGCTTGCTATACAGTCTTTTACTACATTTTTACTTTTCTTTATTAATTTTGCAGTAGAATTTTTTATTAATTTATTGTCTTGTGCTGATTTTAAAGCTGAATCTACTAGTTTTGATGCACTGTCTATTATTCCTCCTGATTTTACCGCAGTATATGCCTGCGAAACACTTTCAAATTTTCCTGTAAAAATTCCTGTTATACTTTTTCCTATATTATTCGCTGCATTTATTGCTGCTTTTAATCCTTCTTTAAATCCATCGTTTATTATTACATTTTTTATTCCTATTATTTCGTTTTCTATAGCATTTGGTAGAATTGCTCTTAAAGCAATATCTATACCTGTATTAACTATTTTTCCAAAAGTTCCTTCTAAAAATTTATTTTGTTTTTCACCTATATCTTCTGTTTGTTCATTTGAAATATTTTTATTTAATTCTTTATTTTTTTCTGTATTAATATTATTTTCTTTTTCTAATTCCAATTTATTTTCCTTCTTTCTTTAAATTATTATATTTAATATTTATTTCATTTTTTATTTTCTTTTCATTAGAAAAAATTTTTAAAATTATATTTAAATAATCTTCTTCATATATTTTTTTATTACTTAATTTTTAAAATTATTTTTAATTAAATATTTTTGTTTATTAAATTAAAATCTTATTTATATTTTTTTTATAATTTCTTTAAATTCTTTTTTTATTTTTTTATCAATATATAATTTATTAACATTTTTATTAATTATTTGATTATATTTTATATTATAATTTAATTCTCCAATTATTTTGTATTTGTAAAATATTATTTCTAAAATTTTTCTATTAATTGTATATTTATTTTTTTGATTATATATAATTTCTATTTTCTTTTTTTCATTATTAAATTCTTTTAATAAATTCAAACTTTTTTTTAAATAAATTAAATTTCCGAGAATAAGACAAATTATTTTATCACTTAAATTAATTAATACTTTATTAAATTCTTTATATTTTGTATCTTGACTTGTATCTATTAAAATAATATCATATTTATTTTTTAATATTTTAAATAATTCTTCAATTTTTTCTTTATTTAAAATATATTTTTCATCGAATATTAAATTTGCATTTGAAATTATATCTATATTTTTTTCAACTTTTATAATTAATTTTTGTAAATTTTTTTCTTCTAATTTAAATTCACTTAAAAATTCTTTATCTTTTATTTTTTCTTTTATTTCTTTTGGATATTTTTTTACTCCGAATAATGAATATAAATTATTATTTATGAAATCAAAATCTATAATTAATATTTTTTTATTTTTTATTAATTTAGATAATATAGAAATAAAAATTGTTTTTCCGGACTCCTGAGCACCCAATAATTGTTATAATTTTTTTTTGTTTTTTTATTAATTTTTCTTTTATATTTTTTATTATTTCTTTTATTCTTTTTAATATATTATTTTTATTAACTCTATTTTTTATTTTAATTTTTTTATTAATATTTTTTTGTTTTAAATTATTTTTATAATTTTTCAATTCTTGTATTTCTTTTTCTATTTTTTCGTCAATTATTTTATTATCAAAATTTTTTTCTTCATTAATTTTTTTATCTAGTCCTTCTTCAAAATTTTCATATTCATTTTTTTCTAATAATTTATTTTTATAATTTTCTATTTCTTGTATCTCATTTTTATTTTTTATTTCTATTTCATTGGAAAAAATTTTTAAAATTATATCAAAATAATCTTCATCATATTTAATAACTTTTATTAAATTTTCATCTTCTTTATATATTTTTTCATTACATAAAAGAATTATTTTTATATTATTTTTTATTATAATTATATTTTGTATTAATTCTTCTATTTTAAAATTTCCAATAATATTTTCACTTAATATTATCATATTTGTATCTGGATATTTTTCTAATGCTTCTATTATTCCTTCTTGATATTGTATATCCGGATTTTCAATTTTAATATTTTTTTGTTTTTTTAGTATATTATTTAATTCTTCATTTCCTACTGCTGTAATAATTTTTATCAAGATATTATCTCCTTTTCAAATTCATCTGCCTCAATTTTTGTTAAAATATGATCATCTCCGACAAACATTAAAGCTTCTCCTCTTTTTAATGTTTTTATTTCTATTTTTTCTTTATCTGATACATTTGTATTTTCACTTAATATTTTTATATTTTCTTCTTCTAATGAAAAAAATGTTTTTATACTTGAATTATTTAATATACTCTTTCCATAAGTTCCATGGTCTAAACTAAATAAATCTGAAATATCTTGTGTTATTGCAACTGCACTTCCTCCATATTTTCTAATGGTTTTAAATATTTTATATATAAAACTTGCCACATATTTATTTGATGTAACTCCGAATAAGTCTCCATATTTCATCCATATATATTGCTTTTTTTATATTTCTATCAATTTTTATTTTATCCCAAAAACATTCTGTAAATAAATACATTCCGTATTTTATATTTTCTTCTCCTAATTCATAAATATCTGCAACAATTAATTTGTTACCAATTTCTACATTTGTATAATTATTTAAAAATTTAAGTGAGCCTTTTATAAATGGAATTAATTTTATTTTAAATGTTTTTGTTTTTTCTGTATCTCCTAAAATATTATATAAATCTTCTAGAATTGGCATATCATAGCTTTCTTTAAATACTTTGTATTTTATTCCATTTTTTAATTTTTCTTTATATAAACTCTCGTCGTTAAATGTTATATTTTTTAGTTTATAGCATTCTATTATTTTTTCTTCTATTATTGCTTTTTCTTCTTCATCCATTTCGCCAAAAATTAAATTAAAAAATCCTATTAATTTTCCGAATTTTCGTCATTAAATATCCTTGACTTGAATCTTCTATACTTTCTTCTCTGATATCAAATACATTTATATATGTATTTGATGTAGGTCCTATTTTTAAAAGTGTTCCTCCTAAATTTTCACACAAATTTATGTATTCCCTTTCTGGATCAATTATATATTGTTCTATTCCGAGTAATCTATTTCTTAAAATTAAAAGTTTTGTATAAAAAGATTTTCCGTGCTCCACTTGTTCCAAAAATGCATATATTGGCATTTTTATATTTTTTTGTATTATATCTATCTATAAAAACTAAAGAATTATTATATATATTTGTTCCTATAAATATTCCATTTTCATCAAATATTGAAGATGAAATAAATGGATATGTTGAAACTAATCCAGATGTTAATACATTTCTTTTAGCTACATTTTTTATTTCATTATTATTTTGCATAAGTGGAATTGTTGTAAAAAATCCTTGTTCTTGTCTGAAATACGCTCTTCTTGTTTGTATTCCTCTACTTTGTGAAATTCCTTCTACTTTATTTAACAAATATTCTAATTCTTTTTTATCTTTTGAAAATACAGTTAAATATATATACATATAATAAATGTCTTCATTATTTATCTGCATTTCTCTTCTTATATATTTTGCATCATTATAACTAAAAGCTGCAATATCTATATCTTGTTTATTTTGATTATTTTCTTTTAATTCGACTCCTACATTTCCTATATGATATGTAAGTTCTCTTATAGTTTTATAATTATCTTTCTTTTCATAAAATATTGATATGTTCATGTTAATATTTGTGTCAATTAAATTTTTTAATATTAAGTCTTCTTGCTCGCGATAATAATTTACTCCAATTAAAGTTGAATAAAATAATTCATCAATTTCCATATATTTAGGATTGTTTAAATTTATATACGAAGGTGCTATATAATCTTTATCATAAAAAGCTCCTTCTTTAAATTCCATTTTTTCTTCTGTATTTTCTTTTTTCGTTATTTTCGATTTAAATATATCTATAATTTTTCCTCCTCTCTATTAATTTAAAAAATTTTTTCTTGAATTAAAAAAAGAAAATAATATCTTTTTAGTTTCTTCTTTATCTGAAATTTCTAAAGCCACATTTCCACATCTAGATAAACATTCTTTTATTTTAAAATATTTTTCATTTAATTCTGAAATAATTATTTCTTCTTCATTTTGTTTTAAATTTTCATGTTCTTCATTTTTTATTACAATAAAAAAATTCTTTGAAGATGATTTTTTTTCATTATTTAATCTTGATATAAATTCTATATATTTTTCGGAAATTTTTAAAAGATTTAAATTTTTTTCTAATTTTATATTTTCTTTAATTTTTGAAACATGTTTTGATAAATCTTCTTTGTTACTTTGAATTAAAATTTGAATATCAAAATTGCAAGTTTTTAAAAATGTTTTATATGAATTTAAAATTCCTTCTTTTTCCATATCTGATTTTAAATTATAATTAATTGGAATAATATTTATTATTTTTATATAATCATTATTTTTTAATTTAATTATTCCTCTGTCTAAGATTTTATCAAATGGCAGCCATTCTTGTATTGAAATTTCTTTATTTTTTTGCATATTTTTTTATGACATATTTAATAACTTAAATAAATCATTTTCTCCTTTCCCTATTTTATTTTTAATTATTAGTGATTTTTTGGTTTTAGAAAATAAAACCTTGAATTAAATTTTTTGAAAAAAATTATATTATTATTTTAACATGATTTTTCATTTTGTCAATAGTTTGTTAAAATTTTACTTAAATATTTTTCTTGTTTTAGTTCATAATAATATCATAAGATTAATATTAGTTGAACTAAGAGCAATATTAGATTTAATTTAAAGTTTAATATTGTTCGTGCAAAGGTAAAATGTAGCTTTGATTTTAGGTTATATTTTGCCGGCGATGAGAGTATATTGTTTGTAGGCAGGCTATATCTTTTTTATCATATATGGTCAAAATATATACAATATATTCAAAGTTAAGATTATATTTATATTTTATAGTTTGTGTTTTTAGTCCTACATGGATGAATATATAAACTATTGGTGTATTTATAGTCGAGTGAAAGATTTATATTTTAGGTTTATTGTTTATTTATATAGCAATATATATTAAATAAAAAAACTTGGAATATAAGTTCTAACTGAAGATTAATATTAGTTTTATACGAGATAATAGGTTGAGAAAAAATTTTCTCAACCTTAATCTTTTATACTTTATTATATATCCAGATTTTTTACATATTTTGCATTCTGTTCAATAAATTCTCTTCTTGGTTCTATATCATCACCCATTAAAAGAGTAAATGTTTCATCAGCTTTCATTGCATCGTCTAGTCTAACTTTTATAAGTATTCTTCTTGCAGGATCCATTGTTGTTTCCCAAAGTTGGTCTGGGTTCATTTCTCCAAGACCTTTATATCTTTGAAGTGCTAATGTTTCTCTTTGTATTCCTTTTTCTTCTAATTCTTTATATGCTTTTGATAAATCTTCATCAGTATAGCAATATATATCCTCCATTCCTTTTTTTGATAATTTATATAGTGGTGGTTGTGCAAGATATACATTTCCATTTTCTATAAGTGGTCTCA
>CANQZT010000022.1 GCA_947628335.1 uncultured Clostridia bacterium
ATATAAAAAAATAACATTGCACAGAAAATTTACTTTGTAAATTTTCGCGTCAACAAATCTTTACGCTTCTTTGAGACTTTGAATTTAGATAGCAAATTTTAAGATGTAGAGAAAAGGTCTCGCGAAGCGAGATTTGTTCTCTATGTGATAACTAGAACGTATGAATTAGAGATTTTTATAAAACACAAAGAGGTTAATTAAAGCGTTTATATATAAAATATGCAGAGGAGAATAAAAATGGCTATTGAAGGAGAACTATTTAAAAGGACGAAGATTGATTTTAACAAAATATCTAAATATGGATTTAAAAAAGACAAGTCGTGTTATAAATATTCAAAAAATATTATGAATAATACTTTTAGAGTAGATATTGAAGTAAATGATGATGGAAAAGTTAAAGGTAAAGTTTATGATTTAGCTTTTGGTGATGAATATACTAATTTTCGTGTAGAAGGTAGTACTGGTTTGTTTGTAGGTCAAGTTAAAGATGAATTTGAAAATGTATTAAAAGATATTAGAACTAATTGTTTTACAAGAGAAAATTTTATATATGAACAATCAAATAGAATAACAAAAGCAATAAAAGAGAAGTTTGGAGATGAGCCAGAATTTGAATGGGAAAAGTTTCCTAGATATGCTACTTTTAGAAATAAAGATAGTAGAAAATGGTACGGAATAATAATGAATATCGATAAAAATAAATTAGATAAAAGAGCTACTGGCGAAGTAGAAATAATTGATATAAAAATAGAACCAAATGAAATAGAATATTTACTAAAACAAGACGGATTTTATCCTGCATATCATATGAATAAGAAAAGTTGGATTACAATTATACTAAATGACACTATATCAGATGAAAAAATAATGAACTTAATTGAGAAAAGTTATTCATATACGGTTATAAATAAAAATTGTGCCAAAAATGAGTGGATAGTGCCAGCAAATCCAAAATATTTTGATATAGAAAAAGCATTAAAAGAAAATAATACAATGATGTGGAAACAAAGCACAGATATTAAAATAAATGATATTGTTTATATATATGTTGGTAAGCCCTATTCATCAATTATGTACAAATTTAAAGTAATAGAAGTAAATATTCCATATGAATATAAAGACGAAAATTTAAAAATGCAAAAAGCTATGAAAATAGATTTATTAACAAGATACGAAAAAGAAGAATTATCATTTAAAAAACTAAAAGATTTTGGAATAAATGCAATTAGAAATCAAAGATATATGCCATTAGCTTTAAGTGAATATATAAATAAAATAGTAAAACATTGAAAAATTTATGGCAAGCAATCTTAAGATTATTTGTAACACTATTTTAATTTTTTTATTGTATAGGAAAATTGGTTTTTATCTTGACCCTATATAAAGATTTTTCCTATACAATAATGTTATAAAAAGAGTATATCCTAGCATAAGTACTGAGCAGATACTATCCAGTCAGAATATAAAGTATATTCCATTATTATTGCCATAGTAAAAAAAGAACCTATTTCAATTGAATTTTTTTCAGACACCATATCGCACATACTTAAAACTGGAAAGAAGCTACCTATTAAGTATCTTGGAATAGATTGAATTTTTACAGATAGAGGAATTACAACAAAAATTAAACTAAGTACTGCTTCGTCAAATCTTTTTTGTTTAAATAAATGGTAAGCTGAAATAAAGCCCCAAATTGCCCAAAGTGCATGACAAAATCCGGCATATCCTCTACTTGTTAATGCATCAAATATTACATAAAAAATATTTCCAAAACTTTTTCCCCATGCTCTTTGTATGTGAACAAATGCCAAACCATCACCTACTTTTAAATATAAATATGTCATATATATAAATAATCCAAGAGGTATAATACATATACCCATAACTAATTTAGGCTTTTTTAAAACATATAAAACTAATTCCTTAATGCTAAATTTATTTTCACTATTTTGTTTAATATATTCGAATATAATATGTGTAATAACAGCAAAAACTAACATAATACCAGTATTACGAGTAGCTGATGCAAGAGAACCGAATTATTCCCATAAGTATATATTTTTCTTTTCTCATTGCGTAGAAAAAACTTACTATGAAAAATAAATATAAAGCTTCTGTATATGTAGATGAAAAATAAAATGAGTACATTCCAAGAGTCATTAAAAATACAAAAATACATGAAGTTTCTTTATTTCTAGTTTCTTCAATATAGTACCAAGCTATAATAAGAGCTAGTGTAAATATTATTGTATTAGATACTGGACCAATAAAATCAGGTGATACGTTAAATGCACTTGATAAGATTCTTAAAAAAAATGGCATTAGAGGGAAAAATGCCCAATTTGCAGCATCTCCGTCAATATTTCCACAAGGTTCATTGTTGTATCCATGTGTAATAATTGAATTGTACCAACCACTATCCCATTTATTAAAGTCTAATATATAAGATGTTATTGAAGTGTTACCTGTTTTGGCAAAATATATACTAAAAAGGATTAATCTTGATATCACAACACAAAATATACAAAATAATGTTACATATGTAAATTTTTTTATTTGTGATTTATTGAACTTCATATAAATTTATCTCCTTACATAAAATTTTTGGTACTATATCATTTTTAGGAACTTCTGGATATATAAGTGTTACAACCAATTTTCCATCTATTATATCTTCTTTTTTTACTTCTTGAGTTATTTGCATTTCTTTAATAAGTAGGGTAGGTTCTATTTCAGCTTTTAGCTTATTATTAAAATATATTTCCATTTTTTCACTTAGTAAGCACTCTGAAAGTTTCATTTCAAATACTAAATCTTTATTTGGTAAATTTCCAAAATATATACTTGATTTTTGTTTGCTTGACCAAAGTCCATTATCGGTATAATTTCCCCAGCCTTTTCCAAATCTTTTACAATCTTCCTTTGTTTGTAAAGAGGGGGTGATTTTAGTTCCAAGTATATAGTTGTATCCATTATTTCCTGGCCATATGTCGGTTTCTTGTGTTATATAATATAGTGTATATTCCCATGATACGTGTGGATTTAGAGAAAAATATAATATAATAAAATAACTGATTACAAGAATTATGCTAAATGCATATAAAAATCCTTTTTTGGCTATCTCCATTTAAGTCTAGATCTCCTTTATTAATATTGAATGAGTGATAAACTTTATTGTTATTTTTAATTTAAACAATAATACATAACATTACATAAAAAGTCAATATTTTTTTACAAGAATTATTTTAACCAATGATATTTACATATAAAATTGACAAGAGTATACATAAAGTGGTAAAATAATATTAGGTACATGTGTAGAATGGTGTTGTATGTTTTTTTATACGACGCAAATAAAAGAGAAAGGAGAAGAACGCGGTACTAATAATATTAACTAATAATAAAAAACAGTAAAGGAGAGATCAGTATGAAGAAAGTAGTTATGATTTTTAGTATCTTATTAACAGCAATGGTGTTGGTAGGCTTCCGGACAGATGTAGTTGCCACTGCAACAGAAGTGCAATTTAAGCCAATTCAAAGTGATGTGGCTAGAGTTAAAAAGAAGCTCAATAGAGCTCAAAAAAATCATCCAGGAAAGCCATGGACCATAAAATTAAAAGGCTTAAAGGAGAGTCAAGTTGGTCGAGTTGATAAGGCAATAGACAAAAAGAGGATATTTGGCGAGTTTTGGGCAACATACTATAATTATTACAAAAATGCTCAAGATGAAGAGGTATATGATTTAACAATTGTAAATTGTTCGTATACTGTAAAGGACGGAGATACTTGGAAGAGTATTGCTGATAAATACAACGTGAAAGTAAAAAGACTAAAGAAAATGAATCCGTTGTATAGTCCTTGGAAGTTAAGACCCAATATGAAGGTAACAGTAAAAATACCGCCTCAATACACATTTAAAGATATATACTCCTTCTCTTAAAGTGTACTTGAATCCACAAACCCCAGTTCTATAAGAGCTGGGGTTTGTGATATAAAAAATAATTAAATAGAACTACCCAAAACAAATTCAACGTTAGCAAGTTCGTTTTTCAAAATATTATATAAACCAGAACTAATATTAGCAGAATTGCCATTTTCATAATCCTGTATAGAAGCTTTCATGTCAAAAAGTTCATATCTATTAGAGGAACCAGCTCCTCTATCTAAACAGTAGACAGGTATATAATCAACAGAATCAATAGAAATTTTTCCTGTTTTACCATTCTTAGTAATTTTTAAATTTAAAATAGCTGTACTTTTTGTATGTTCCTTATTTTGACCAGAAACAAAATTACCTAAAGCATATGCAACAAAAACATCCTTTTTTGAGCCATCAGCTAAAGTAATTTCCTTTTTTTGCATAGGTTCTACAACATGGGGATGGTTACCAATAATAATATCAACACCATTTTCAAATAACAAATTGGCAAGACGTTCTTGTTCAGCATTTTGCTTTTGAACATATTCAATACCCCAATGCATACAAGCACAAATTAAATCAACATTCATATTCTTAGCTAAAGTGACTTGCTTTAAAATAGCATCATCATTAGTTAAATTAATCAAATAATCTTTTCCATTAGGAACATTAATTCCATTTGTTCCATAAGTAAAAGAAAGGAAAGCAATCTTAATTCCATTAACATCTTTAACTAAAATGGAATTTTGTTCATCATAATTTTTATAAGTACCAGTATGACTAATGCCAATTCCATCTAAAGTATCAAGAGTACGAATAAGACCACTTTCCCCTTTATCTAAACTATGATTATTAGCAGTAGAAAGAACATCTACTCCAATATCTTTTAAAGCATAACCTAGTGCATCAGGAGAGTTAAAAGTCGGGTAACCACTGTATTTTTTACTCTCTCCAGCAAAAGTTGTTTCCAAATTACCGAATAGCAATGTCAGCATCAGCAATATATTTAGAAACATTTTTAAAAACATGAGAAAAATCATATGAATTAGTTTCTTCGTTATATGCATCTTTTATATTAGTACTGTGGCACATAACATCACCAATTGCGACAAAATTAATACTTACATCCTTATAATAAACCTTACTGCTTTTAAGATTGTCATTGATTTCGTTACTGTAATATTCATCAGCATAAACATCTTCAGTAGGAGCAAGATTGCCATATAAAAAACGACTAATCCATGAATATAAAATAAAAGCAACCAATACACAAATTATTAAAAAAGCAATAAACTTGAATTTATTAGAATTATTAAAGTTATTAAAAATATTATTATCATCCATACAATAATCTCCTTTCTAAATACAATAAAATTATAACATATAAAACGACAAAAATATACACTTTTTTTAAAAATAATAGAATTTGTAAATTATATATTTTTATGATAATATAGAAGATATCACTTGGGAACATAAAAGTGTATAAGTTATAAGAAAAAGCAAAAGATAAAATTCTATAAATAGAAGGAGAAAGAAAATGAAAAAAGTTATATCTTTAATAGGAGTTATTTGCCTAATACTAGTCAGTATTATTAATATTATTTATACAGCTGTTCTTGATAAATCAGAACATATTACAATTGTCAGTAATACTTATATATATATTATTGGAAATATACTATTAGCAATATTTATATATGTAGTAACAAATATAATTGAAAGAAAAATTATAAGTATAGACTATAAAAGTAAAAAAAGAATTAGAAATCTATTATTCCTAATCTATGCAATATTAAATATAGCTTGGGTATTAGCAGTTAGACCTGCAATTGTTGGTGATCAAATACATGCTGGCAATATAGCTCAAACATTCTATAACAATAATTTAGAAGAATATTTACCTAATATGACATATGCAGAAATACCACTTAGTCAGTATATGCAATCATATCACCAGCAAATATCTTTAGCATTTGTGTTTAGCTTATTCTTTAGAATAATTCACTTTGATGGCATTGCAATATTAAGAGCACTAAATGTAATAGGTAATGTTGCTATACTAGTTGCATTATATAAAATAACTATGCATATATCAGTAAAATATAAAGTAAATACAACAAGATTATTCTTTATTATATTAACATTTATTCCTCTAATAATGCTGAATACTTTCATTTATGGGGATATACCAAGTATTGCACTATGTTTATTTTCAACGTATTTTATAATGAAATATAGTGAAAGTAAAAAAATAAAATATCCAATATATGCATCAATATGTACAATGTTTGCATATATGATGAGAATGAACAGTCTAATATTTATAATTGCTACTGTAATATATTTAATACTAAATTTACTTAAAGATATTACAAAAAAAATATGGAAAGAAAATATAGTAAATATATTAATAACTATCATATATGTTTGCATTTCAATTATACCATCATCGTTAGTGCAAAATTATTATCTAAACAAATATAATATGAATAAGGATGCGAAGTATCCAACAATAAGCTATTTCCTTATGGCAATGGAAGAATCATGGAGAGGCAATGGTTGGTACAATGAGGATAGAGGCGAATATGCTTTAAAAAATATAGATAAAGCAAAAATAGAATATATAGATAAAATAAAAAATAGATTAAAATATTTTGCAGAAAATAAAAGATATGCGTTCGATTTTTATACTAAAAAATTAGCTTCAATGTGGTCAGAAAACACATATTCATCAATTAGAAGTAATATAGTAGGAGACGATGACCAAATAGAAAAATTTACAGGTGCTATAACATTTTACCAAAAAGCTATTTTAATATTAATGTGTACATGTATAATTGTTTTTCTAATCCAAAATAGAAAAGATTTATCTTTAGATGTAATTTTTTTACTTACAATATTTATTGGAGGATTTTTATTTCATATTTTATGGGAAGCAAAATCAAGATATATTGTACCGTATATAGTAGTATTAATACCAATGGCAAGTTTGCATATTAATTGTAAACAAATATGTAATAATATGATAACAAAAATAATAAAAAAATGTAGAAAAATATAGAAAAACGTTATATAATAAATTGCATGGGGTGATGACATGGTAAAAGTATATAACTCAGATTTAGAAACGAATGAATTAAAAGTAATAAAAAATATTGAAAAAGGAAGTTGGATTAGTATGATTAATCCAACAGAGGAAGAAATAAAAAAAGTCTGCAAAGAAGTAGAAATACAAGAAGATTTTATTAGATATTCTCTAGACTATGAAGAAAAAGCGAGAATTGACGAAGAAGATGATGATGGAACAATATTATTTATTGTTGATATACCTATTGTTGAGAAAGAAGGAGAAGCAGAGATATATTCAACAATGCCATTAGGTATGATAGTTGTAAGAGACGAATATTTTATAACAATAGCATTAAAAAGAAACTTAGTGATAGATAGTTTCGAGAAAAAAAGAATAAAAGGATTTGCAACGTATAAAAAAAGTAGATTTTTATTACAAATTTTACTTATAAATGCATCGCACTATTTAACATACTTAAAACAAATAAACAAAGAAACCGAAATAGCAGAATCAACATTAAAAACATCAATGAAAAATAGAGAATTATTAAAATTATTAAACTTAGAAAAAAGTTTGGTATATTTTACAACATCATTAAAATCAAATGAATTAGTTATGGAGAAAACATTAAGAGGAAAAATACTAAAATTATATGACGAAGATGAAGACCTATTAGAAGATGCAATTATTGAAAATAAACAGGCTATAGAAATGAGTAAAATATATAGTGACATATTGAATGGAACGATGGATGCGTATGCTTCAATAATATCGAACAATCTAAATGGAGTAATGAAATTTTTGACATCAATTACAATCATACTTGCAATACCAACATTAATATCAAGTTTGTGGGGAATGAATGTACCAGTGCCTATGCAAACAAATCCATATGGATTTGTTATAGTTGTTTTACTATGCATTGTAACTACAATAATTACAATAATAATGCTAAATAAAAGAGATTTATTAAGTTAAAAAAAGGGGAAGTAGTTTAAATTACTTTCCCTTTCTCTTTTTCTTTTTCATTTTTTTCTTATTTTTTGTTTTGCGATGCTTACCTTTCTTCTTACCAGAAATCATGTTAAAAATACATTTCAAAATACAAAGGATAAAAATAATTAAAACAATTTTAAAAATAATAACCCAAATAGAAGTTGCATAAATATCTTGACCAGCAATTAAATTTGTAGTATAGTTAATACCGTAAAATCGTATAAGAAATTTTTCCAACAACAGTGCCTTTAGCAATAGGTGCTTTCATATCAGTATCAAGTTCAACTTCAGGAAGGAATTCGGTATCATTATCAGATTTTTTTATAAGAACTTTAATATTATCATCAAATAGTACATTCAAACTTTTAGAATTATTATCAGCACCATGTGGGCTAATGACCTTATAAACATCATCTTTAGAATGTAATGTTTTATAAGCATAGTGATCAAATCCATAATCAAAAAGATTAATACAATCTTTGAATTTATTATTTGTATTAGAATCGTTACTAGCACCCAAAATAACACAAATTAAATCCATATCATCTTTTCTTGCACCTGCAACAATACAATTTTTAGCAGCATCAGTATAACCAGTCTTAATACCAGTTGCATATTCATAGTACAAAGAACTATTAGAATTAATTAGTTTATTTGTTGTTGTAAAAGTTCTATCTGTTTTATCATATTTATTAGTAACAGGTAAAGTATATTTAACAGTAGATACTAAATTTCTAAAAGTTTCATTTTGCATTGCATATCTTCCCATAAGAGCCAAATCATAAGCAGTAGAATAGTGATCTTCATTATGAACCCCATTAGGATTAACAAAATGAGTGTTCAAACATCCAATTTCACTTGCTTTAGTATTCATCATATTTGCAAAGCTCTCAACTGAACCTCCAATATCTTCAGCAATAACGTTAGCAGCATCATTAGCTGAAGGGATTAAAAGTACATTTAAAAGTTGTTCAATAGTAAGTTCTTCATCAAGTTGTAAATTAGCATTAGTATATCCAGAAGGAACAGTAAAAATAGCATTGTAACTAACTTTTGCAACATGAGAAAGTTCACGATTTTCCAAAGCAAGAATTGCAGTCATAATTTTAGTAGTACTTGCAGGATACATTTTTTCATAAGCATTTTTTTCATAAAGAATTTTTCCACTATTAGCATCCATTAAAAGTGCAACAGGAGCATCAACAGAAACATCGATATTAGAAAAGTCATCAGATGTATCAGATAAGCTTGTTTCAGTAGCAAAACAAGTACTAATAGGAAATAAAAGGTTAAAAATTATAAAAATAGAAAATATGTTTATAAAAAATTTCTTAAAATCCATTTCAAAACTCCTCTAAAATAAATATACATTATATTATCGTAAAAATAAAAAAAAATCAATCTATATAAAAAACTTAAGAAAAATTAAGAAAGGAGAATGACAATGATAAAATTAACTAAAAATCAATTAATTATATTAGTAGTAATAGGAGGATTAATAGTACTAGCAATAGGCTATTACATATATAAAACAACAGAAGAAAATAGTTATCAACAAATAGAGGAAATAAGTGAAGAAATAAACACACAAACAGAAACAAATGTGGAAAACGAAGTAGAAATTGTAGTTCACATAGCAGGCCAAATAAAAAATCCAGGAATAATAAAAATAGCAGAAGGAGCAAGAATAGCAGACATAATAGAACAAGCAGGAGGATTAACCCAAGAGGCAGATATAACAGACATAAATTTAGCATACATAGTAGAAGATGGACAAAAAATTATAATTCCATCAATAGAAGAACAAAAAAACAAAGAAAAAGAATTGGGCGAAAAAGAAACAGAAATTATACAACAAAGTACAGAAAGTTTAGATACAAAAAGCAGTACAACTATGATAAATATTAACAAAGCAAATTCAGAAGAATTACAACAACTACAAGGAATTGGGGAATCGACGGCTAACAAAATAATTGAATATAGAAAAGAACATGGAGAATTTAAGCAGATAGAAGATATTAAAAATGTTTCTGGAATTGGAGAAAATAAGTATGAAAAAATAAAAAACAATATAAAGGTGAAATAAAAAATTTGTTGTAATATTTATTATATCACACTAATTATGTAGATAAACGATAAGAAACATCATTTTATTTTCTTGAAAAGGTAAAATAGCTAAAATAAAATGAACAAAGAAAATAAAAGCAAGGAGGAACAAAAGAAAATGGAAGATGTTTCAAAGGAAAAACAAAGAGGTATAACCTTAATAGCGTTGGTAATAACGATAATAGTATTACTAATACTTGCAGGAGTAACAATTAATTTAACAATAGGAGAAAGAGGAATATTTACGATAGCCCAAAGGGCAGTACAAAACTATACAGAAGCACAAAATAAGGAATTAGCAGGAATAGAAAATTTTGACTACGAATTAGATGATACAATAGCAGAAATGAATGGACAAACAGTATTAAATGGAAGTTATAGTGAAAAAAATAAAGTAAATAGCCCCAATTTATCACATACAGGTTTAACACCAGTAAAGTTTAGTGAAGCAGTAGCAACATCAACATTAGAATATGAAGATATAGTAAAAGATGTAAGTGCTGAAGAAATACAAAGAGAAGACTGGTATAGTTATGATACAGAAAATAAACAATGGGCAAATGCAAAAAGTGCAGATGGAAGTTTATGGGTATGGATACCAAGATTTGCATATAAGATAAATTATACAGAACCAGAAGATAAATCAGCAGGAGGAACAATAGATATAGTATTTTTGAAAGGAACGACAGATGAACCAGCAGACGAAAGCAAAAAAGGAATAACAATAAAAAGAGCACAAGACGAAACTAGAACAGAAAATGACTATATAGTACATCCAGCATTTTGTGATGGAAGTAAAAATGGGTATTCAAATGGAGAATGGGATAAAGAGATTTCAGGTTTTTGGATAGCAAAGTTTGAAGCAGGGTGTACTGGTAGTGAAGAAGAAACAAAAGCATCAAGTGTGAAATACACGAATAATTTAGCAGAACTTGGCGGGAATAACACAAAAAATTACAATGGACCTATAGAAGTTGGAGCTCAAATCAAGTATCCAACATTTAAACCACTTAGACCTAGCTATAACTATATCACGATTGGTGACTCATACGAACTATGTAGACATTTAGGAGAATCAGGAAATCCATTTGGTTTTACAAGTAAAGTAGATTCCCACATGACTAAAAATAGTGAGTGGGGTGCAGTAACCTATTTGACGTGGAGTAACTTTGGTGTAGGTGTTTCAGGGGTGAAGAAAAATGACATGGAAAGATGGGGAGCTGACGATGTCTTCTGCATAACGGGTTATGCTGGTTCTGTTAATAATGATTTATATACATTAGATCAACTTTTGAAAGGTGAAACTGAAGGTGCATGGTTTAAAACTAAAGGGGTAACAGCATCTACTACTAATAACGTATATGGAATTTACGATTTATGTGGTGGAGCTGCAGAATTCACTGCTGGTGGGTTATTGCGGTGGACAAACTTGGACGGACATGTTTGCTCCTACTTTGAGTCGTAATAGAACCACAACGAAGTACTTCACATGGTATAAAGGTTCGGATGCAGATACACTAGTTAACCTATTAGAAAACCATAATATGATTCGGGGATGCTATTAGTGAAGTTGTTTCTGGAACTAGTCCGCTAAATAATTGGGACGGTTCAACATCTTATTACTTCTGGACGTTTAATTATGGCGCTAGAGGTTCAGTAGCTATCAATGGTGAAGGGACAATGATGTCTGATATACATGGAAAATTGGGACTCCGGATATCAAACTATATCATTTAGATGTTGCTTGGTTTCATTGTAATTATCTATAAATAATACATTATATTATAAAGATGAAATAGTTGAAAACTACGTAAAAATATGATAAACTAATTATGTAACATACAAATTAATTGTTTCATAATAGGAGGAATTGTATGAGGAATGGAGAATGGACATTTAGTGACTACACCCGTGGGTATGATGATGGATACCGAGATGGTTGTCAAGAAAAGGAAAGCAATGAAGAAGTAAAAGAAGAAGTAAAAGGAGCTAGATTATTACGGTATTATGGCAATGTATTTCTTGATGAGAAGAAAGATGTCTGTACTAATTTAAAAAGGAATACTCTATGCCAAGCCAATATAATGGATCCTTATTTGAAAGAATGGGGGTATCCAATGGTTCGTGAATTGATGCAAAAAATTTGTCTGATGAACCAAGACGAGTTTGAAAATTGGTATCATCAAATGTTAGATGGTGGCACATTAGAGAACTACGATGGTGAAGCACTTGTAGATCCTCCAAAGAGGAAGGCCTTAATGCACTATATAGCATATTGGTATTATTGCTATATAGACGAGTGATTCCTCCGAAAAAAGGCTTTAAATAAGCTTCTAGACGGTTAACAAAGTATATAAAATAATTTGTTAACCGTCTTTATATTTACAAGTATTATATAATACACAATAATTTTAATTGATACTTTCTATTATTACATCCACATCTTTAAGAACTTTATATTTAATATAATTGATTTTGCAATATTTTATGCACTCGTCTATTTTTCATGTTTCTTGATTTTTTGACCTATAGTGAGGAAGAAATGAATTTCATAAAATTTCTTTTTATTGCTTTTTTCTTGTTAAAGAGTTATTATATATAAGGGGCGTTTAGATGCATGTTAGTTTTAGGTTAATGAAAGCATTAAATAAATATTATCAAAATAAATATGGAAAAAATTTTGAAAGACTAGAGACAAACTACGAATTAATTTATAAGTTACATTATATACTTTGTATATTTCAATTATTTATGTTCACTGTATAGAAAATGTGTTTGATCTTATTTTTATGTTTGTAATAGAATTATTGATATTTTCAATACTAATGCTACACCCAAGTCATGATACGATAGCTGGTATGATTTTACCATCATTAGGAATATTGATAGATATTATAGTTTTTTTGGCATTGATTACAATAAACAAAAATTTTAAATTAAATATTAATGTGCATTATACAAGTAATTTAATTACTGTTATATTAAACTTAGTAATTAATACTTTTTTAATAAAAAAGATAAATAAACAAGACAAGTTAATAAAATTATTATTAAAAGTAAGTAATAAATTGCCTATAAATTATGATTATTCTATGGTGTTATTTAATGATAATAATGGAAATAATTATTTTATATGTACTGATTTGGACGAAAAATTTAACCTAGGACAATTATATGAGGTAAAATTGAAAAATAAAAAAATAGCAAGTAAATCAGTTAATATACAAGGAAAGGATTTTTTAGAAATCAAAATTGATGCAAGTTATTTTAAATGCATTGAGCCACTTTAGTATTTTTGGCTTTTTGTCGTTTATTAGATAAGCATATTTTGCATTTGGTATTAGACATATTCTATCATTTTGTTCTTTAATTCATTCTTTTAATTCTTCAGTTTCATTTCCAAATTTATAGGAAGATAAATATATTTACAAAAATGAATAAAAGTGTTACAATTAAAATACAATAAGCATATGGGTATTTGAAGTGGAGAAAGTGCTTCCACACACCTTAGAGGTCAAAAGAAATGCAGGAAAGGGCACACCTGCCAAATTACCTATGTTAATGAGAAACACTTGCGTAGCAAGTGTTTCTACTGTATACAATAATTAATTTAATTGTTCTT
>CANQZT010000023.1 GCA_947628335.1 uncultured Clostridia bacterium
AAAATTGAAGCTAATACTAATAAATATAGTTGGGTTTGGAAAAAATCTTGTATAAAAAATAGAGATAAAACATTTGAAAAAATATCCAATTTAATCACAGAAATTAATGAGAAAGATTAATATATGGCATAAAAGCATGAGATTTGTCTAATTTTATATAAATAATGTTTAAAAAAGTTTAATCTTTTTTATTTTAATAGAAAGAAGCAATTGACAAATATTCATTTTGTGATATTCTAAATAAGAGGATATAAGAATAAATTAAGAAAAATATTTATATGTATTATTGCGGTAATAATTACACTCGTGGTAGTTATAGCTAAATATCTAAAACAAAAAGATTTAATTTATGAGTATATGGGAAATTATAAATTCTCATTCGGAGATACTACAAAATAATATTATTTAATATGACAGATAATTAATTTATATAATCATCATAACAATAAGCGTAAGCGGTCTTTGATATTAAATTATAAAATGAAAGGTAAAGGGGAAATATTTATGAAAAATTTTTTAAAAGTAATTGGAGTTATTATAGGAATAATGGTTGTTTTAGGAATTATATTTTTTGCAGTAGATTATAATAAATTAAAAAAGAAAGTGTACGAAATGGGATACGAAATGGAATTTGAAGAAGAATTTGTACGAAGTGATAGAAACGCATTTAAGGCTATAATAAAGAAAATAAGAGAATACAATGGAATAACGACAGTAGAAATAGAGGCTAATGATGAAAATGTTAGTGGCAAATATAATTTTTCTGTTGATAATAATACAGAATTATTATGGAAGAAAACTAAAATTGACATATCAAGCTTGAAAGAAGGTCAAAATGTTTCAATTACTTCAGTAGGGATGGTTTTGGATAGTAATCCAGCAACATTAACTGATGTAACAAAAGTTATTATACTAGAGGATAAACTATAACAGAAAATACAATAAGTATGACAGATAAATTCAATTAATTGTTGTACCAAAAAATAAGAAAAATTATGAAATTTTTTTTAAAATTAATTCATCACTAAAAAATTTTAATGAAAAATGAGATTTGAAATAAATTTTTTTCAAATCTCATTTTTCTAATGGACTTTTTTTACAGCCCCTATTTTTTTAATTACTGTTTCCTCTTTTTAAATCAAATATAATAGCATCTTCATTGTCAAATAAAAATTTTGAATCATCAGTATCTGTTTTTATTGGATCAATATCACCCTGTTCATCTATTTTGAAATCTGTTTTTGTTAAATCTAATTTCTTACGTGAATTAACAACTTTTTCTTCAGCTATACCATTTGTAAATCGAGAAAAGTCATATTTTTTTGGAGAATGTGGTTCTTTATATTTTGCCTCTAAGAAGTCAACTTTACCATCACCATAATTATTTTTTCCTTTTAAATCCTTTATAATATAAGCACAATCTTTAAATTTCATAGCTTGTAGTTTTCCAGAAGCTATATTTTCTTTCCAATCCCACTTAGGATTTCCTAATTTAGCATCATAAGCAACTTTTGAGGTGTCGTAATTATAAGTAAATTTCCATTCTCTATGATCGCCAAATTCTTTTTGCCAGATTTCACATTCTTCACGTGTAACTCCACCAAAAACTAATTTTGTTGTAGAGTTAGACATAATTAAGTCACGGTATTTAGAATGACCATGAAAACCTAATTGAGTAAGATTTTGAGTTGAGATAATAGTTCCAACATGGTATTTTCTGTATAGTGTAAATAATGGTTCAGTTGCAGAGCAAATATATTCTGGAAAATCATCAATGTATAAGAAATGAGGGATCCTTGAGTTTTCATTACCTGGTCTTCTTAATACAGAAAATTGCATTAATAATATAAAGAATAATCCAAAAGCTAGATGAGCAGTAGCTCCTAAATCTCCTCTTCTAGTACATACGAAAGTTACTTCACCATTTTCTAACATTTTATCAAAATCAATATTATTAACTCTGTTGCAAAGAATATTTCTTACATTAGATATTCTTAACAAATTATCTAATTGAGTAACAGCAGTAAATACAAAACGTTCAGTGTCTTCTCTTACAAGACCATTTTTATAGAAGTTCTTTTTAAAATAACCAAGTTGTAAAGCATATTGTTCTGCAAGTTCAGGAATCTCTTCCATTTTCTTACACATATCTTCAATTAAAGAAAAATCATTTAATAGTTTCAACATATCTTCTAATGTAGGCAAATCACCATTATGAAGTCGTGGATACATTACTTTTAATAAAATTGATAGATTTTCAATTGCTTGTGCAGCAGTATGTTCTCTAAAAACTTCATCAACATCTGAATTAGCAGAACTATACATTCCTTTTAAAACTGTTGAAATAGCAATAGCAGTTAATGACGGATCATCAAATATAAAAGGATTTAATCCAATTGAATTTTGGTCATTTGGATCTATGATATTGTAAGGTATATTGAAGTTACGAGCAACTTCTACCATATGATTTATAGATTCAATATCAGGTGCAATATGTGTTATACCTAATGTTTTATAAATAAGTCCTTGAGAACCTTTTTCACTATAAATTAATTTTTTCATATAACTTTTATATAAACTCTCTTTGCCAACGGCAGGTGTTAACATATTTAAATCAAAATTTTTATTCAAATAATCGTTATTATAAGGTTTGTTTAAATAGGCAATACCAGTTTTTAATGCTGTAAAGCCCATTTCTTTTGATACTTCTTTAAAAAAATATTTTTTTTCAATATCTCGTGCAATCATAGGTTCAAATACCATAGCTGTTTTACCAGTACCAGAAATACCTACGATTAAAGTTGGGTCAAATCTTCTTGCTTCTGCAATCTTTGCTGTTGTACCCTTTGATTTGTCCATACAAAGAATATTTTCACAAGTATAAGGTCCCATACCAACTGTTTTATCAGATAAGTCAATTCCTGCGTAATCATTAATACTATCACGAATATCTTTTGATTCATTAAGACCTGTAAATAACCATTTAAATAATGAATAGAATGTAACAAGTGGTAAATAAATTGCAAGTGCTTGGAAAGCAGGTCTTATTAAGTTTGAAAATTCTGTAACAATTGTTGTATAGTTTGGAACAGATATAAGTAATAACCATAAAGCACCATTAATCCATTGTACTGCCATAGAAATACCAATGATGTATAATGCTATGCAATATACATATAAATATAGTACTTTTAATTTATATGATTTTGCAAAACTTGATGAGCCTGAAAAAAGAAATGCCAGAATAGGACATGCAAGTGCAAAAGTATAAGTAATAGGTCCCCAATAAGAAACGCCAATACCAGTAAAAAACAATATTAATAATTCAGTAATCCTATCTACCATAATATAGATAGTTGCAAGTGTAAAAATATAAGTGGCAAATGTGTTTCTATCAGTTCCTAGCCATTTCAAAAATTTATCTATTTGTTTTAACAATTTTTTCACCGCTTTCAAAATAAATTCCTACAATATAATTATCCTACAAAATAACGAAAAAAACAAGAGGATTTGAATAAAAAAGCCAAAAACAGTTAGAAAAATTATTATCTATTAGCAAAAGAATTCTAAATGAAGTAAATATTAATATAATTATAAAAAATGGCTTGAATGTTTTTCAATTTATGAATATAATAAAAAGCAAAAATAAATATAATGAAAGGAAAAGTTATGGCAAAAGAGAAAAAAACATACAAGCGAGAAAGTTTTATGCAAGGCGTTTTTGCAATGATGTTTTCGCAAGTATTAATTAAATTATTAGGATTAGTATACAAATTATACTTAACAAATAGGGAAGGATTTGGTGATGAAGGTAATGCAATTTATAGTGCAGGATTCTACATTTATTCTCTATTGTTAACTTTATCATCAGTAGGAATTCCAAATGCAATATCTAAGTTAGTATCTGAAAGAATTGCATTAGGTGATAATAAAGGAGCAAACCGAATTTTTAAAGTTGCATTTTTAGTATTTGGATTATTAGGTTTTTTAGGAACAGCAATATTATTCTTTGGAGCACACTACATATCAAATATAATATTAAAAATTCCTGAAGCAGAAATGACACTTGTTGCATTATCACCATCAATTTTTTTTGTAGCTATTATTTCTGTAATTAGGGGATATTTTAATGGTAATGGAACCTTAAAGGTAACAGCTAATTCACAAACCTTAGAACAAGTTTTTAAAACGGTATTTACAATTTTATTAGTAGAAATAGTTGCAATTGTAGTTGGAGCAAATACTGGAGTAATGGCAGCAGGAGCAAACTTGGCAACAACTGTAGCAACAATTGGTAGTTTTATATATTTATTTTTCTTTTATAAAACTCACAAAACCTCAAATGTAAATGCACCTGATGTAATTACAAAAAACGAAAGTATTATAAGTATTGTAAAAAAAATACTATATGTATCTATGCCTATGTCATTAAGTGCAATTTTAACATCAATTAGTAAAAACATAGATTCTATAACTGTGGTAAGAGGTTTAACTAAATTTATGGATGCAAGTAAAGCTAAAATTCAATACGGAATATTAAGTGGAAAAGTAGATACTTTAACAACATTGCCCTTATCATTTAATATAGCATTTGCAACAGCTCTAGTTCCAGCAATTTCATTTGCAAGAGCAAAAAAAGATATGTCAACAGCAAATAAAAGAGTAAGTTTTTCAATTTTAGTTACAATACTAATAGGATTACCATGTAGTGTAGGAATGTTTATATTTGCAAAACCAATATTACAATTATTATTTCCAGCACAAGCAGATGGGGCAACAGTACTTATGATAAGTTCAGTTGCGATTATATTTTCAGTATTGGCCCAAACAATAAACGGAGCATTACAAGGGTTAGGAAAAGTTATGATTCCTGCACTTGCATTTAGTGTTGGAGTTGCAGTAAAACTTATAATAAATTTAACATTAATACCAAATCCAGCAATTGGAGTAAATGGTGCAGCAATTGGAACAGTAGCATGTAATGTAATAGCATGTATGATCGGATTTTATGTGTTAAATAAAAATATAGAAGTAAAATTTGGAATTACAAAATACATTATAAAACCAATTATTGCTGTATCAATTATGGGAGTATGTTCATATGCAAGTTATTTAATATTAGTAGGTATAATTTCAAGCAAAATTGCAACACTATTAGCAATAGGTATTGCAGTTATAACTTATGTGCTTGCGATTATAGTATTGAAGTTATTTACAAAAGAGGAGATATATATGATTCCGTATGGCTCAAAATTATATGCATTGCTTGAAAAAACAGGTATTTATAAAAAATAAAATATTTAAACAATAAGACAAAAAACAGAATAATCTTAGAACAACAAAGGATTATAAGAAAAAATAATGAAAAAAAAGGAGGATTTTATATAATTTTGGCGAATAAATATAGAGTAGATGAAAAAAGGCTACATATAAGTAAACTTTTAGGAGGTAATTTTAATGAACAAATCAGATTTAATCGCAGCTATAGCTGCTAAAACAGGAGACACTAAGAAAAATGCAGAAACAACAGTTAATGCTTTTGTTGATGTTGTAACAGAATCTTTAGTAAAAGGAGACAAAGTTCAATTAGTTGGATTTGGTTCTTTTGAAGTAAGAAAAAGAGCAGCTAGAAAAGGTAGAAATCCACAAACTAAAGAAGAAATCAAAATACCAGCATCTAAAGCACCAGTATTTAAAGCTGGAAAAGCATTAAAAGATTTAGTTAATAAAAAATAAGATTTGTATATGATAATATAAATATATGAATTCATATGAAAATAAAGGATATAATTTATTTAAATCCTTTATTTTTTATGATTAATAATAATTTTGTTGTACACGAAAAAGTTTTATATAGGGTTAAGATAAAAGCCAGTTTTTCATATACAACAAAAAATATGTAAAGATACTTGAAAAGTGTGCATTTTTGATATAAAATACAACTATCGTATAAAAAATAAAAATTGACATATTAATAATAAAAACGTATTTGGAGGTTTTTATGATAACATTAGATGACGTCAAAAAGAATGAAGAGGTACAAGCATTAATAGAAGGGACTAGCAGACAACTTAATGAACTAGGTTATACAGAGCATGGGATAAGACACATTACTATTGTATCTAATAGAGCAGCAGAAATTTTAAGAACATATGATTATAGTAAAGAGAGAATAGAACTTGTCAAAATTGCTGGGTACCTACATGATATTGGAAACTGTGTAAATCGTGTAGACCATGCACACTCAGGAGCAATACTTGCATATAACATTTTAAAAGATATGGGAATGAATCACAAAGATAGAACAGACATTATGATGGCTATAGGAAATCATGATGAAAAAACAGGTACAGCTATAAGTGATATATCAGCAGCATTAATCTTAGCAGATAAATCTGATGTTCATCGAGATAGAGTAGTAAATACTAATATTTCAACATTTGGGATACATGATAGAGTAAATTATGCAGTTACAAATACAAAATTAGAATTAGATAAAGAAAACAGAAAAGTTATCTTAAGTATTAATATAGATACAGAAATCTGTCCAGTGTTAGATTATTTTGAAATTTTTATGGATAGAACTATGATGAGTAAGTATGCAGCAAAATATTTAGAAGTATGGTTTGAATTAATCATAAACAATACAAAATTATTATAATTAGGAGGAAGAAGAATGAAAAAAAATCGACTAGTACAAGTTCTTGTTATACTATTAATTGTCGCAATTGCATGTATATCTTTTATAGGAATATATGTAAAAGATAAAACGCAAATGATAAATATATTACCAGAATATTTATCAACAATGGAATTAAGTGGATTAAGAGAAGTAACCTTAGTAGTATCTGATGAGACAAATGAAGTAGTATATGATAGTGAAGGAAATGTAACACAAGAAGGATATGATGACGAAGGAAATCTAAAAGAAGGTTATACTAAGCAAGATGAAAAAGTAAATAAAGATGAAGTATTAACAGAAGAAAATTATGTTAAAGCCAAAGAAGTTTTACAAAATAGATTAAATAAAATGGGAGCAGAAGATTATAGAATAAAACAAAATATAGAAACAGGAGCTATAACTATTGATTTACCAGAAGATATAAATACAGATAGAATAATTGGAAATTTAACATATAAAGGTGATTTTTCAGTTATAGATGATGAAACAGAAGAAGTACTTATGGATAATAACGATGTAAAAGAAACAAAAGTACTATATTCAAACCAAAGTACAGGAACAGCCGTATATTTAAGTATAGAATTTAATAAAGAAGGAAAAAACAAGTTAGAAGAAATTACTAAAAAATATATTCAAACTACAGACGATGAAGGAAACTCTACTACCAAAAAAATTAGTATTAAATTAGATGATGAAAAATTATTAACAACATATTTTGGTGAAACTATTACAACAGGAGAATTGCAACTATCTATAGGAAGTGCATCAACTAATTCGGAAGTAGTTAATAGTTATATACAACAAGCAGAAGGAGTAGCTTCATTAATTACAAATAAAAAAATGGATATAAGTTACGAAATTGATGCTAATACATATTTGTCTACTCCATTAAGTACATCAGAAGTGAATGTTGCTTTAGAGATTGTTATTATTGTGCTTATTGGTGCATTTGCTTTATTATGCATAAGACATAAACTAAAAGGAGTTTTTGGGTGCATTTGTTTTGTTGGATTTATTGCATCTATGCTTCTTGTATTGAGATTTGCTAATGTATATTTATCTTTTGCAGGATTAATTGGCCTTGTTGTAATTTTTATTGTAAATTATGCATTCACAAATTATTTATTAGATAGCATAGAAAAGGAGAATGAACTTACAATAAGTGAAAAAATAAAGGAAGCCTTCATGCATTTTATTTGGATTTTATTACCACTTTTAATAATTGGTGTTGTATTCACATTTATTAAGTGGTTGCCAATTGCAAGTTTAGGAATGGTAATGTTCTGGGGAGTAATTATGATATTTATTTATAATTATTTATTTACAAAAACATTATTAGAAAACTAGAATGGAGGAAATAAAATGGAAAAGATATTGAAAAATAAAAAAATAATCTATGGCATTTTTGTATGTATTATTATAATTGGTGCAATAGTTACATATTTTCTGAAATTAAATTTTGCATTAGAATTTAGACCACATACAAGAATGAATATATATATAGGAAAAGAGTACGAACTAGAGGATATAAAACAAATTGCCGAAGAAGTTTTTGGAACAAAAAATATAATATATCAAAAAATAGAAACATTTAATGAAGCAGTATCTATTATAGTAGATGAAGCAAGCGATGAAGAAATAGATAATTTAAAAAATAAAATAAAAGAAAAGTATGAGTTAGAAACAACAAATTCGCTTGTGCAAACAATAAAAATAGGCAATTACAGGGGAAGAGACATTATAAAACCCTATATAGTACCTGTAGTAATAGTAACAATTATCTTAATCATATATGTTGGAATTAGATATTTTAAATTAGGTATATGGAAAACAATATTAACTTTAGGTTTAAGATTAATCATCTCACAAGCACTATTATTAAGTATAATAGCAATTTTAAGATTACCAATTGCAAATTATACAATGCCAGTAGCAATAGGAGTATACATATTAGTAGCTGTTTTAACAGTATTAGGATTCCAAAAAGAATTAGATAAAATGTTAATAGAAAATGAAGAATAAAGTTGGTTAAATACGCTCCATTATAATATAGACAAAAAATTAGCTATATTATAATGGAGCAATTTTAATTTAATAAAAAATTATAAATTCATAAAATACTTGACAAAAATAAAAAAAGATATATAATTGTTACGAACAAAAATTCGAAAAAGGAGCAATAATGAAAGAGCGAATAGACATTTTATTAGTAAAAAGAGGATATTTTAAAACAAGGCAAAAAGCGAAATATGCCATAGAAAATCACGATATATATGTTAATGATAAACTTGTAGAAAAAATAAGTAAAACTTATGAAGAAGATTGTAAAATAGAAATAAAAAAGGAAACCTTAAAATATGTTGGTAGAGGAGGATTAAAATTAGAGAAGGCAATAAATGAATTTAATATTATACTAAAGGATAAAATTTGTATGGATATAGGTGCTTCTACAGGAGGATTTTCAGATTGTATGTTACAAGAAGGAGCAAAAAAAGTATATGCAATAGATGTAGGACATGATCAGTTAGATGAAAAATTACAAATTGATAAGCGAATAGTTAATTTAGAAGGAACGAATATAAAAGATATAAAAATAGAAGAATTTGAAAAAATAGATTTTATTTCGATAGATTTGTCATTTATATCATTGTTAAATGTTTTAGATATTGCATACAAGTTGTTAAGTAATATGGGGGAAATAGTAGTCCTTATCAAACCTCAATTTGAAGCAGGTCGAGAAAATATAAATAAAAATGGTATTGTAAAAGATAAGAAAATACATAAAAAAGTAATAGAAAAAGTATTACTATATTCTAAACGGTTTAGGCTTTGAAATATTGAAAATTGATTATTCACCAATAAAAGGGTCAGCTGGAAATATTGAATATCTTGCATATATGAGAAAGAATAATGAGTATGAAGAAGAGGAATTATTTGTACTAAGAAAAAATATAGACAAAATAGTTGAAAAAGCACATATAGAATTGAAAAATTAGTAAAAAACAAAGAGAGGAGTATATAGTGTCTATATGAGATGGACATTATAAATGAAATGATATCAAATTTACATATAAAAAATATAGGAATTATAGAAGATATAAATATAAATTTTAATTCGGGTTTTAATGTTTTATCAGGAGAAACAGGAGCAGGAAAAACTTTGATTGTAGATTCATTATTAATTATTGCGGGAGGTAGATTTTCAAAAGAAATGATAAGAAAAGGACAAGATCATTCTTTTGTAGAACTATGCCTATATTTACCAGAAAATGATAATGCAATTGATGGAAATATTATAGTATCTCGTGAAATATATACAAATGGTAGAAATTTGTGCAAAATAAATGGACGACTTGTAACTGTAAGTGAATTAAGAGAATTTATGAAAAATATAATAGATATACATGGTCAGTTAGAAAATCAGACTATCTTAAATAGTAGTTCTCATATAATGTATGTAGATAATTTTTCAAAAGAAGAATTAAAAGATATAAAAAGCAAATACACGGAGAAATATTCTAAATATTGCGAGATAAAAAATAAATTGAAAGAAAATTATGGAGACGATAAGGAAAAACAAAGAAAATTAGATTTATTAAAATATCAATTAGATGAAATTGAAGATGCAAAGTTAAAAATTGGAGAGGATGAAAATCTTGAATTAAAAAGAAGTAAAATACTAAATTCTGAAAAAATATTAGACAATTTAAAAGAAATTGATATAGAAATAGGAGAAAATGCGATTGATTCAATTTCGAAAGCAGTTAGAGCAATAGAGAAAATTGAAGATTTAGATAATAACTATAAAGAAAAATCAAATGCACTAAAAAGCATATATTACGATTTACAAGAATTAACAAGAGATATATCATCATTAAAGGAAGATATAGAATTTGATGAAGATGAAAGACAAGAATTAGAAAAAAGGTTAGATTTAATATTTTCATTAAAGAGAAAATATGGAAATACAATTGAGGAAATATTAGAATATAAAAAAGAAATAGAGAAAGAAATAGAAAGGATAGAAAATTTAGAACAATATATAGAAAAATTAAAAAAGGATAAAGAAGTTTTGACAACAGAAATGGTTAATTTATGTGAAGACATGAATAAGATAAGGAATAAAAATGCTGTAATCTTATCTACTGCAATAAACAAAGAATTACAAGAGTTAGAAATGAAAAATGCAAAATTTGAAATTAACATAAAAAAAGATAATCAAAATAATTTTAATGAAGATGGGTTAGATGAAGTAGAATTTTTTATAAAAACGAATATGGGAGAAGAAGCAAAACCACTAACAAAAATTGCATCAGGAGGAGAAATGTCTAGAATGATGCTAGCAATAAAAAACGTATTAGCTGATGTAGATAAAGTGCCAATTATGGTATTTGATGAAATTGATACAGGTATTAGTGGAGTAGCAGCAAATAGTGTTGCAGACAAAATGCATAAAATATCTCTTACACATCAAGTATTATGTGTAACGCATTTAGCACCAATTGCGGCCAAAGGAGACTATAACTATTTTATTACAAAAGAAATAATTAATGACCAAACTAAAACAAAAATTAAGTTATTGACGGAACAAGAGACTATTAAAGAAATAGCTAGAATATCTAGTGGTGACATAACAGAACTAGCTTTAAAACACGCACAGGAACTAAGAAATAAGTAACAAACTACTGTAAAAATAATTAAATATAGGTTTACTTTATTGCAAAAATAATATATAATAATACATTATAAAAAAGAAAGTAGTGGGGATAATATGGAAAAAAAAGAAAATGTTATTACAGAAGAACAAGAAATTGATGTAAATCATTTAATTAAAATAAGAAGAGAAAAATTAGAAGAATTACAGGCAAATGGAAAAAATCCATTTGAGATAACTAAATATAATAGAACACATACATCAGGGGAAGTAAAAGAAAACTATGATGAACTAGAAGGAAAAGATGTAACAATTGCAGGAAGAATTATTGCAAAAAGAATTATGGGAAAAGCATCATTTTGTACAATTCAAGACTCAAATGGAAAAATACAAAGTTATGTTAGTATAAATGATTTAGGGGAAGAAAGTTATAAAGAATTTAAAACCTATGATATTGGTGATATTATAGGAATTTGTGGTTTTGTATTTAAAACAAAAACGGAAGAGATTTCTGTTCATGCAAAAAGTGTAACATTACTTGCAAAATCATTAAGACCACTTCCAGAAAAATTTCATGGATTAAAAGATCCAGATTTAAGATATAGACAAAGATATACAGACTTAATAGTAAATCCAGAAGTTAAAAAGACTTTTGAAATAAGAAGTAAAATTATCAAGGAAATGAGAAATTTCCTTGATGAAAAAGGATATATAGAAGTTGAAACACCAGTTTTAAATACTATTGCAGGAGGTGCTACAGCGAAGCCATTTATAACACACCATAATGCTTTAAATATAGATATGTATCTAAGAATTGCACCAGAATTATACCTAAAAAGATTAATAGTAGGTGGATTTGATAAAGTATACGAAATTGGAAGATTATTTAGAAATGAAGGAATGGACTTAAAGCATAACCCAGAATTTACTTCTATGGAGTTATATTCAGCATATGAAGATTATAATGATATGATGAATATAACAGAGGAAATGATATCAACTATTGCAAAGAAAATACTAGGAAGTACAAAAATAACCTATCAAGGAATGGATATAGATTTAACGCCTACATGGAAAAGAACAACAATGATAGATGCTATAAAAGAAGTAACCGGAGTAGATTTTAATAAAATTAATACAGATGAAGAAGCAATAAATGTTGCTAAAGAAAAAGGTTTAGAATTAGAAGAAGCAAAAAAAGATAGAGGACATATTATTAACCAATTTTTTGAAGAATTTGTAGAAGAAACATTAATACAACCAACATTTATATGCGATTATCCAGTGGAAGTATCACCACTAACAAAAAGAAAACCATCAGATCCACGATTAACTGAAAGGTTTGAAGTGTTTATTGGAGGACGTGAGTATGGAAATGCTTATTCAGAATTAAATGATCCAATAGATCAATATGAACGTTTCAAAAAGCAAGTAGAAGCAAGAGAAGCAGGAGATGAAGAGGCTAATATGATGGATGAAGACTTCGTAAATGCACTAGAAATAGGTTTACCACCAACTGGAGGATTCGGAATGGGCGTTGATAGATTAGTTATGTTGTTAACTGATTCTGCAAGTATAAGAGATGTATTATTATTTCCTACAATGAAACCTTTGGCATAGTTTAAATTTATAAATATTAGAAGAAGCAAGAGAATATGTAGATACAAAATTAGCTAAATAATAAAATATAAATATTATAACGAAAGGACAAAATGCATATGTGTTCAAATTATTTAGACAAAATTAAATATGAAAAAATTGGTGAAACTAAAAATGCTAAAGAGCGTCAGTTAAACTGGAATATTGCATTTGGATTGCAAGCAGTAGATAATCTTAAGCCTTCTAAATATATGGTAGATTTAGCAACTGAAAATATAATTGGTAAAAAAAGTTATGAGGTTGTAGAAAAAGAAGTAAAAGAATATTATGCTAATAATGCTAAAGAAGAAATAAATAAAAGTGAAAGACAAGCAGATGAAGTGTCAGTAAAGATAGTAAAAATATTGAATGATAATGCCTTTACATTTAATTATTTAACATTAAAACAATATCATAAAAAGCTATTTGAAAACATAGATATAGGAATTGATGAAAAATACATTGGAGAATTTAGAGATTATAACATTACAAAAAAAGAATCAATTTTAAATGGAGAATCAGTACAATATGCAGATTATTCTATGATTGAAGAAACTTTAAAATATGATTTTGAAGAAGAAGCAAATCAAAGATACACAGAAAAAACAGAAAGAGAAAAATTAGAAAGATTATGCAAATTTACAGCACACATTTGGCAAGTACATCCTTTTGG
>CANQZT010000024.1 GCA_947628335.1 uncultured Clostridia bacterium
TCAGTTTTCCAGCCACCTTATAATATGGATTGTTAAATATTGGTCTTGGTGTCATTAAATATTCCTCTCCAGGTTGCGTATCTTGATGTTGTGGAGGAAATTCTAATTTGTAGTTTTTACATATTAAACCATATCCATGGTCATTTATGTATTTTAGCCCATAATCATCTTGACCATTATGATTCGTATTATAATATTCGTAATTCACAATTTTCACCTCAATTTATTTTATTCAAATTGTTAATTTCATGTTAATACTCTTCTTTTTTATAATTACATTTATATAAAAAAACTTAAATACTAGATTTCCCAATATTTAAGTTTTAATTTTATTCATATTTTGTTAATCTCTATTGAATAATAATTTAATTGCCCATAATCCTGATATTCCTACTAATATATATATTATTCTTGATAATAGCGTCATATTTCCAAATAGCATTTCTACAAGGTTAAAATTGAATAGTCCTATTAAGCCCCATACAATTGCTCCTATTATTACTAGAATAAGAGCTATAGTATCAATTATTTTCATTTTTTTCACTCCTATCTTTTACTTTTTTGTTTTTTCGTATTATTATTATTTTACTTTTTATATTTTTTATTCTTTTTTTATTTGACAATTTTTGTAAAAAAATGAGCCCAAGATTTTCTATTAAATACAAATTAAAAAATCTAAGGCTCTCCATATTTCTATTTATTATATAGCTCTTCTAAATTATAATTTTCTCTTTCTTTTTCTGTAAATATGTGTACTATTATATCACCATAATCCATTAATATCCATTGTGTATTATATCCTTCTATTCTATTTGGATATATTTGTTGTTTTTTTAGTTCTTCCTCTACATTATCTGCTAATGCCCTTATATGAGTAATCGATGTTCCACTTACAATTACAAATATGTCTGCTAACGTTGTTTTTTCCCTTACATCAATTTCATTTATATTTATTGCCTTTTTATCTTCTAATAAATTGACAATTTTATCTAATAAGTTACTTTCCATTTTGCTTTTCTCCTTTTATTTTTTATTCTTTCCTGAAGTGGTTTTATTATTCTTTGTGCTTGTACTTGATTTAGTATTTGTTTTTGTATTCGTATTTGATTTTGTAGTATTAGTTTTGTTTGTAGTGGCCTTAGTATTTATAGTATTTGATTCTTCTACCATAACCGTATTATTTTCGTCATTTTCCGTTTCTGCTTCTTCATCCATAAATAATTCTTCTACAACTTCTGTTGCTTGTTTTTTATTTATATTATATATCCATACACCATTAACTTGTTCTGACGTTCCTGGCAATGTTGCTGTCTTTAAATTCTCTACTTTAAAATTTACTGCATATGGTATATAGTCTTTAATTGTTTCAAATTTCATATTAGTTTGTATATTATTGTACGCAATTTGCAATATTTTTGTTATGTTAAATATATTTTCTGGTTTTAATGTCTGTTTTAATGTTGCCTGTATAAATTCTCGCTGTGTTCTCATTCTACCTAGGTCATTATCTCCATATTCTATTGGATATGATGTTCCATTATTATTATGCCTAAAACGTACTAACCATTCTGCTTGTTGACCATTCAATTTTTGATATCCCGATTTTAAATTTATATGCAAATTTTGTGTTGGATCATCATATTTCATATCTATTGGAACATCAAATTCTACTCCACCTATTGCATCTACAACTTCTACTAATGCTTCTGTATCTACTATTACATAATTATCTATTTGCAAATCTATTAAATCTTCTATAGATTCAATCATTCCATCTATGTTTTCACCATTTTTATATACTGCATTTATTTTATAACTTGCTGATGCTTTTTGTTTATTTTTTCCAACATACGTATCTCTTGGAATAGATAATAATGATGCTTTTTGCGTTTTAGGATCATATGAACATACCATTATTGTATCTGCTAATTTGTAGTCTTTTTCATAACCACTAATTCCTATTGCTAAAAAATTTATTTTATCTAAATCTTTCAGTGTGTTCTCATCATGTCCTACTGCTGTTGCAAGAAATCCTTGTAGACCTCCTCCATTTTTTATAAATCGGTAAGTAAATCTGCCTATGAATATTATTAATGCTATAAAAAATATTATTAAGATTATTTTAAATACTTTCCACGCTTTACTTTTCCTTCTTCTTTCCTTTTTCTCTTGTTTTCTTGCCTTTTTTTCTTCTTTTTTTTGTTGTTTTTTACTTATTACTTTTTTACTATTTTCTTTATAGTTTATTGTATTATTATTTAGTTGCTTTTTATTTACATTTTTTTGATTCATTGTTTTATTTATTAGTTTATTATCTTTTGCTTCTTCTTTCAATTTTTCCACTCCTAAATGTTTATTGTGTTATTAGTATAACAAACTTGTTGTTAATTATCAACATTTGTTGTTAATTTTTAATATTTCTAGAAAAAAATCATTAAAATTATGTTATTGTTATATAACATTTTTGTTAGTATACTATTATTTATTGTTGTAAGTATAGATGTTTTATCTATCATCGGTAATATAACACTAATTATTGCTAATACTGCATATATTATTAACATCGATTTTATGATTCCATATGCAATTCCTCCTACTTCATTGAATTGTCTTATTATTGGCAAATTAGCTACGTTCTCTAGAATTGCTTTTGCAAAAATTAATAATATTCTTGTTACAATAAATAAACCTATCATAGTTCCACATTCTACGATTGTATGTGAAAGATTTTGTGCAACTACTTGAATTATAGCATCTTTATTTTGATTTATTGTACTATCTATCCCTTCATTTATATAATTTACTATTATATTGGGTAAATTTGTTGCATCTTGTTTTATTTTTCCGTTTTCTATTTGTACTGATGAAAGTCTCTCTATTATTGTATTTTCTAACGTTTGTGATATATTTGTATGATTTATCACATAACTTGATATAGGTTTAAATAAAATAACGGTTATTATAATTGCAATTATGAATGACAATATTTTGAATGCCACTCCTATTAAACCTTTTTTATAACCTACATATGTACTTATTAATATAATTCCTAATACTATTAAATCAATTAAAATTGCCATTTTTTCCTCCTTTATATACTTGCTACTTCTACTTTATCTTTGTATACTATTCCTACTATTCCATTACTCAATACTATGTCTTTTATCTCTTTTTCAGATACATATTTCTTTATTAACCATCCACTTGTATTTATAAATTCTACACTACTTCCTAAATTAATTGCAATTTTATTTGAGCAAGTTTTTATATCTTTTATTGTTCCCTGTGCCGTATATATATTCTCTTTTTCGGTTCCAGTGTTTTTTATTATTATTTGCGTATTTGTATTAAATAGGTTTGTATTTTTTTCTTGAGTATATATTGAATAATTATCTAAATCTATACTTGAAAATGTAACCTTATTTTCTTTAAATGATATGTCTTGTTGTATATTTTGTTCTTCTAATATTGATATTCCATCATCATATAACATACTTAATTTATTTTTGTCTTGATATTTTATATTTGTTATTAATTGATTTAGTTCTGCATTATATGTATAAACTACTGAATTTGTTGGATCACTTCCGAGCTTTTTCCAATGAAATTATTTTTACATTTGATTGTATAAGTGTTCCCGATGTATTTATTTCTGCTATTGCTAGGTATTTATTGTCGTTAGAAATTGTTGTATCTATTGCAATTGTACTTGATAGATATGTTTTAAATAATTCTTTCCCTTGTGGACTATATGTTGATATGACTGTTTTATAGCTACTTCCTGATATTATAACTGATACATATCCATTTTTATTTACATCTATTTTTTGTATTTCTCCTTCTATTTCTGTTTGCCAAAGTAAGTTCGCTCCTGAAATCAAATATAAATTTTGACCATTTTTTTGTGCAACCGTCAAAAAACGGTTGTTTGATGAATATATTGCATCACTTACGGATATTTCATGTTCGTACTCTTTTTTCCCTGATGAAGAATATGTTGTTAGTATATTTTTATTTAATATTGTAATATAATTATCATACGCATATATACTTGGATTTTCCATAGACGATACATCTATGCTTGTTACATTGTTTTCTATTATTTCTTTTCGTAAAATGTATCTATTTACAAATGTTCTAAATTGCTCATTCCCTATATAAAATCCTACACTAATAACTAATGCAGTTATTAGTATAAAGATAATTGCCACTTTTACCTTATTTTTTTTTCCTAATTCCTCTTTCATTTTTTCCATTGTTTTTCTCCCACTTTTTACTATTTATTTTATATCAGTTTTTGGCTTTTTTTTCAAGTTATTTTAAAATTTAGTTTTTATTTTTTTAAAATAAAATAAATTTGTATTAATCCAAGTACTCCAAATACTGGATAGAGTGTATTTACGAGATTCGAAAAACCTATTTTTGAAATGAATATTGAACTTGAACATAATAGAATTGATAATTTTTTATATAATTTTGGTTTTTTATTATAGTTTTCAAGAAAACTATATCCTGCAGATATTGCTGAAGTAAATATTGCAACTAATATTATTAATCCATATGTATATTTATATATTTTTCCTAACTTACTTGCTATATATATTGTTGGTAGTTCTATTAAATTGATGTTTATATCTATTTTTTGTACTAGTATATATATTGCTATTGCAAGTATTATCAGTATTATTGCACATGTTACTGATAATATTTTAGCTTGTTTTTTTTCTTTGATATATTTTTTTAATGTTAATATTAACGGTATCATTGTAATACTATTGTAACTACTATACAATATTGCACTTATTATTGTTTTTGGAAAATTTATATTATTATTC
This sequence comes from uncultured Clostridia bacterium, assembly GCA_947628335.1. The sequence continues at coordinate 4,836 of CANQZT010000024.1, forward strand.
TTTATTACTATATTTGTATCTACATTTTTTACTGCTAATATTAGTATAAAAAATATTAATATCGGTATTAATACTTCATTTACTTTTATTAATCTTTCTATATTCCCTTTAAATATTATATAGCATAAAGAACTTACTATTATCGTTCCTATTATGTTTGGAATTTTTAATTCTTGTGAAAAGTATGCACTAAACCCTGCTATCATTACATAGAATGATATTAATAGAAATATATTTATTATTATTTTTAAAACTTCATTTACTTTAGGATAGTCACTTATTTTTTTGCTTAATTCTTCATAATTTTCTACATTTTCTTCTTGTGATATTAATAATGTTTTGTAAATTATTATTCCTATTAATATTTGAGATATAACTATACCTATTATTCCCATTTTTCCATATATTCCAAAAAATAAATATATTTCTTTTCCTGATGCAAAACCTGCTCCTATTATTGTCCCTACAATTACGAATATTACTTTTGTTATGTTTTTCATAATTTAAACCTCTCATTTTATTATATGAGAGGTTTTTAGTTTTATTATTTTTTTCTTCTTCTAACAAACCATATTATTATTCCTATTAATATAATTGCACTTGGATATATTGCTATTATTGCTCGTATTTTTGTATCTTGTGATTGTGTTGCTGTATATGTTATTACTCCTGTATCCTTTCTAATTGATATAACATCTTCTCTGTTTGTAAGTTCTGCAATTGTATTTAATATGTAATCTTTATTGTTATAAAATTGTATTGGATATTGTTGACTATTTCCCATTGTAATTGGATAATCCACTACAAAAAAGTTATTGGCAAGTACATACATTATCGCTTCTTTTGTATCCCCTTGAGAACTTTCTTGTGTATTTTCGTCTACTTTCTTATCTTCATTTGTAGTTATTGTTTTCGTAAGTTTTGCACCTAGTATAAATGTTCCTTCCTCGTCTGATGGTATTTTTATATTACTTGTATTTGATACATCAGTTCTAAATAAAGCTGTTTCTCCAGTTGTTAGTATATTTTGGCTATTTACTTTTAATTCCTCTAATGTCTGGTCATCTTTTAATGTTATTCTACTTGCATTAATTAATAGAATTCCTCCATCTGTTACAATATTTTTTGTTGCATTTGTAGTAGTTATATTAGGTATTATGTAATTTGGTGACTGTAATAACATTTTATCTGTATCTTGTTCTAATATAATACCTTCGTCAAATTTTGCACCAAATAAATCTAATATCTTTTGCATATTTGGAAATTCTGCCTCCATAAATGTTGGATCATTCATCCACAATATTTTTCCTCCACCATTTATATAATTAGTTATTTGTTCTACCTCTGTATCAAGAAAGTCCTTTTGTGGACTCGATATTACCAATAAATCGGCATCCTCTGGTATTTGTCCTTTTATTAGTAAATCTAGTGTTTCAGTTTCATTTACTTCATTTTCTAGATATGCTTTTAAAATTGTCATTTCTGTATCTATTCCATATTCATTATGACCTGTCAAAAAATAGATTTTTGGCTTTTTACTAATTGTTAAATCTATTATTGCATTTGTTATTTTTTCTTCTGATATATCTATTTGTTGATATGTTGTGTAGTCATATGTATATAATTCATCTATTAATAGTATTTTGTTTTTCTCTTCTGTTTCGATTATTATCATTTGTTCTTCATCTGTAATACTATATTTATTTTTTAAATCTATTCTATCTTGAATGTCTGGTATTACCTCATAACTTATTTTTTCATTTTGATGATTGTATTGTTTTATTAAATCTACTAAGGATGTATCCTCCTCTATTCCAACTATATAAATTTTTACGTCTTTATCTATATCTTTTATTTGATTAATCGATGTTTCTGATATTGTGTACAGTTTATTTTGCGTTACATCTATATCTTTAAAATCCAATTTCTCTATTAAGATGTTTATTCCAATAAATATTCCAAATAATATAAGCACTAACAAAATAGTTTTCATTGTATTTCGTAACCATCTTTTTTTCAATACCTCTATGATTTTTTTCACTTTTTTACTCTCCTTTATTTTACACTCTTTTTTCGTTGTAATATAATTATTGTAAGGATTACAAAGAATGCCGTAAATGTTATATACGACGTAATTTCTTTAAATGCTATTATTCCTGATGGAAATTTGTCAAACATATTAATTAATGATAATGGTTCAAATATACTACCAAAATTTGGTAAAAACCAAGTTATTATGAAGAATCCTATTGTTATAACTCCAGCTATTATTTGATTTTCAGTTATACTTGAGGCAAACATTCCAAATGAGATATATGCCATACTTAACATTAAAAATCCCAGTAATGTGACCAATATTGTTGGCACATATGGAGTTCCAAAAAAATATAAAATTCCTAAATATACCAATGTGCATATTTCCGTAATTATTATAATACATACTGCTGATAAAAATTTTCCCATAACTACTCCTGTTATGCTTACAGGTGAAGTGTATAGTAATTGTTCTGTTCCATTCTTTCTTTCTTCTGCAAACATTCTCATTGTAAGTATTGGTATTATAAATGTTAATACGGTTGATACTGAATAAAACATATCTCCAAATTGTAAACTCCCATATTCAATTACATCTAAATAGAAAAATACACTACACATTGCTAAAAATAATCCTATAAATACATATCCTATGGGTGATAAAAAATATGTTTTTATCTCTTTTTTTAATACTGCCATCATTATTTTTCTTCCTCCTTATGTTTTTCTGTTTCAATTAATTGCATAAATGCATCTTCTAATGTTGATTCTGATTTTTTTAATTCGAAGATAGTAATTTCTTCTTTTGCATATTTTTCAAATATTTCTTTTCTTATATCTATTTCTTTATCTGATTCTATTACATATTCTTTTGTTCCATCTTGATTTTCTTTTCTTAATTCTATTTTTCTTGCTCCTTTTATTTGTTTAGTTATTTTCTCAATTTTGCAACCTTTATCTTCTACCGTTACTATAATTTGATTTTTCTCTTTTACATTATTTTCTAAACTTTCTGGGGTATCTATAGCAATAATTTTTCCATGATTTATTATTATTACTTTATCACATATTTGACTTACTTCTGATAATATGTGGGAACTTAAAATTATTGTGTGTTTCTTTCCTAATGCTTTTATATATTCTCTAATTTCAGTTATTTGTTTTGGATCTAAACCTACCGTTGGTTCGTCTAATATTAATATTTTAGGATTTCCTACTAACGCTCCTGCAAGACTTACACGTTGTTTATAACCTCTCGATAAATTCCTTATTAGCTTATTTTTCACATCTACTAAATTTGTTTGTTCTATTACTTCTTCTATATTTTCTTTTTTTTCTTTTTTGGGTACCATTTTCAAATCTGCCATATATTTTATAAATTCTTTTACTGTCAAATCATAATATAATGGTACATTCTCTGGCATATACCCAATTTGTTTTTTGGCTTTTTTTGCTTTTTTTAATATGTCATACCCATCTATTATTATTTCACCTTCTGTTGGTTCTATAAAACCTGTTATCATGTTCATTGTAGTGCTTTTTCCTGCACCATTCGCACCAAGCAAACCTACAATTTCGCCTTCTTCAATTTTAAAATTAATTTGATTTACGGCAGTAAAGCTTCCATACTTTTTAGTTACATTTTTTACCTCTATCAATTTTTTTCCTCCTATCTCTTCCTAACTTTTTTGATATTATCATTTTATTTTTTCATTTTCAATATTAAATTTAAGAAATCACTTTTCGTTCACAAAACTTTCACAATACTTACGGAAATAGTTATTTGGAGATTATACTCTAATATTTTATAAAATTGTAGACTTTTGTAATTTTATGTTATATAATGATACCAACTTGCGAAGGAGGAAATATGGAACACAAAAGATACTATATTTATGATGTTTTAAGGAGTTTATCTCTATTTTTTATTATTGCTATTCATTGTTCTGAAAGATTATTAATTTGCAATAGATATGATTTTGTATGGTGGGAACATAATATTATAAATGCAATTGTTCGTCCTGGTCTTCTTCTTTTTGTTTTCATTAGTGGAGCTCTTATTTTAAATAAGACTACGGAATCTACAAAAACCTTTTATACTAAAAGGTTTTTTAAAGTTATTATTCCTTTTCTTATATGTTCTTATCTATATCTATGGATAGATAAATATAACTTGGATTTGAAAATATTTTTACCAAGTAATTTTTTTACTTGTTTTTTAGATATACTTTCTGCTCCAGTAGCTTATCATCTTTGGTTTATTTATATGATTGTTGGTCTTTATGTTTTTACTCCTTATTTAAGAAAAATGTTACAGACCTTAACAGATAATGAATGTAGAAATCTTTTTATTCTTTTATATTTGATTTCTTTTATTAAGTATTTTCTTAATTCCTTTGGTATAAAAATTGGGATATCAAATTTACTTATTGTAGATTGGTCTATTCCTTATGTTTTAGGATTTTTACTGACTAAAGATTCAATTAATAAATTTTATAAATTATTTTATATTTTGGGATTTTTTTCATTTGTTTTTCTTATTTTGGCAAATAGATATTTTCCTTATATAAATAATTTATATGATCTTGCACCAACTATGTTAATGGAATCTTCTGCCATTTTTTTGTTTTTTTTAAAAAATGCATCAAAAATTTGTGAAAGTAATCTATTTAATAAAATGTTTGAAAAAATTGCTACCTACTCATATGAAATATACTTAATACATGCAAAAATTTTGGATATATTATTAACAAATTTTTTTAATCGTGTATATATTATTAGTCCTTTTTATACTACACTTTTTGCGATTATTTTAACTTTTTTGATATCTTTTATTTGTGTATTTATTATTAATTTTATTATAAAACATTTAACGAATTACTTTCTTCACAAAAAACACGCATTTTAATTGCATGTTCGTCTTTTTTGGGTGTATAATAATATTAATTTATAATTTAAGGAGTGTATTATGACTAGTAAACAAAGAGCTTATTTGCGTTCTTTATCGAATAAGTTAGATGCTATTTTTCAAATTGGAAAGAATGGATTAAGTGATAATCTAATAACTCAAATAAATGATGCTTTAGAAGCTCGAGAATTAATTAAAATTTCTGTTTTAGAAAATTCACCTCATGATAATTTATCCATTGCAAACGAGCTTTCTTTAAAAACTGATTCTACTTTGGTTCAAATTGTAGGAAATAAAATTACTTTGTATAGACCAAAAAAGAAAAACTCAAAAATTGTTTTACCTAACTAGGAGGTTTTATGATTTATATAAATGAAGGTAGACTAAAACATTTTCGTTTAAATATGACTAATTTTTATGTTGTTATGGATTTTGATATGACTATTACAATTCCTGGAAGTGATAACTCTTGGAGTATTTTAGAAAATCCAGACTTTGTTGATCCCTGTTTAAAAAAAGAAGCTCGCACGCTTTTTAAACAATATTATACTTACGAAAATGATTATAATTTGGATAAATATATGAAGACAAAATATATGGTTGAATGGTATCAAAAAAATATGGATTTATTTTTTAAATATAATTTAACTTACGATGCTTTAATTAATTGCGTACAAAATTCTAATGTTTCTTTTAGAAATAATGCAAAGGATTTTTTAGGCTTTTTATATAAAAATAATATACCTGTTATTATTGTATCTGCTGGCATTGGTAATGTTATTTATGAATTTTTGAAGTTTAATAATTGCTTATATGATAATATTTTTATTATTAGTAATTTTCTTGATTTTGAAAATAACAAAGTACTTCCTTTTAATAAAGAAATGATTCACAGCTGTAATAAGTCTATCCGTAAGCTTCCCGAGAATTTTTATAAAAAAATTCGTGATAGGATTTATATTTTATTATTTGGTGACTTAATTGAAGATTTGAATATGGTACCTACTAATTTACGAGAAAATACTTTATCGTTCGGATTTTTGGAAAGACAGATAGATGATAATCTTAAATTTTATCTTGATGCATTTGATGTAGTTTTAACAGATAATTCATCTTTTAGCGATATACAAAAAATAATAACAATTGATTAGTTTTATTAATCAGTTGTTATCATATTTTTTATATAATATTCCTTTCCATTTTCATCTATATATCTTAAATTTGGAAATGTTTTTTTCATTTTTGTGTCTGAAAATAATGTATCTTCTATATATTTTATTATATGATTTTTATTGTTATTGTATCTTAAAGTAGCTCGATCTTGATATGTTTTTACTGCCCATACTGTTGCAATGCAATCTATTATAATAAATGCTATTATTCCTATGTTTAATGCTTTTATGTTTGGAATTTTTGCAATTATTTTATCTACAAATGGTTTTATATACTTAATTAATATGATTGATAACAATCCCCAAAACATGGAATATCTTAAACATATTCTTCCATTTAAGTTCCATTTTAAATATGAATAATCCCAAAATCTGGTTCCATACATTGCTTCTAGCAAATAACTTAACATATATTCTATTATATTTCCTAATATACTTCCTACTACAAATAATTTTATTGTATGATCTTTGTATTTTGATAACACTATTATTAATGCTGTTGCACCAACTCCATATACTGGGCATAAAGGTCCCCATATCAATCCCTTTCTGCTTTCTAATACTCCCGTTGTTATATAACAAAATAGCGTTTCTATAATCAATCCAAAAATACTAAAAATGATTACATACCATAAAAACTGCATTATTGATCTTTTTTCTTTTATATTTTCCACATTTGTGCTCCTTTTTGTTATCTTATATCCAAATTTTTTTCATTTTTGTGAATAAATTACTTATTTTGTTACTTTTTTCTTTAAATTAATAACTTACATAATTTACATTCAACTATATTTAGTTTAATATTATTTTATGCAAATTGCAACTAAAATAAGGTAAAAATTTTACATTTTTTTGTTAGGTTTTATTGACATTAGTTGTATTTTATGCTATCATATTTTATGTATTTGGGTCAGTAGCTCAGTTGGATAGAGCACAGGCCTTCTAAGCCTGGGGTCGGGGGTTCGAACCCCTCCTGGCTCACCAAGATAACGCTATCCGAATCTGGATAGCGATTTTTTTATTTATATAAATAGATTATTTCGAAACTTAACATTGTTATTGCATATTTTGATAAATTATGATATTTTTTACATGTGATCAAAATAGAGAGGTGTGAAATTATGAGTAAATTACTTGATAATAGTATAACAATATATGAAGCAATAAAAAATATTCAAAACGGAAAATATGTTATGCCAGCATTTCAAAGAGAATATGTATGGAGTTCAGAGCAAATAGAAAAATTATGGGATTCTATTTTATTAGATTATCCTATTTCAAATTTTTTATTTTGGCATATTGATGATAAAAATGTTACTTGGGATACTTATTTTTGCAATTTTTTAAATAAGGTAACTTTTAATAATAGCAAACAATCTGTTAACATTAATTTTCCGATTAATGGTATTAATTTTGAATATACTGATATAGCAATTTTAGATGGACAACAAAGACTTACATCATTATATTTATCGTTAATTGGAGATACTTACATAAAGCCTAAGTTTGCAAAAAAAGGTAGCGCAGAATATGTTTATAAACTTTTTATTGAATTAGATCAAAATAAAAGTGAAAATAATGAAGAAGATTATAATAGTAAAAAATATGACATAAAATTTACAACTAAGGGTTTAATTATAAATTCAAGCACAACACAATTTGAAATTAGAAATATACTTAATGAAGAATTTCAAAATGATAACACTAGAGAAGACGCTATTGAAAATGCAATAAAGGATGTTCCAGAAAATAGTAAAAATTATGCTAGAAATATTCTTTTAAAACTTTATTATAAAATATTCGTTGAGAAATTAATTAGATATACTGAGATTCAAGATATGTCTCAAGATGATGCTTTAGAAATGTTTATTAGATTTAATAATGGTGGAAAAAAATTGCGTAAACATGAAATTACAATGTCAATTCTTGAAGTTTATTGGCCAAATGCAAGGGAACAATTTTCAATACTTTTGTCAGGAGATTATGAAGGTTTTAATACAGACTTAATTATTAGAACTGCATTAATGTTATATGGTGATGTAACAAAAACAATAATTAATAAAAGTGTGGCTGATAACCTAAAAAATAATTGGAGTGACTTTAAAATTGCTTTTAAGAATATGAAAATTGCTTTTGAAAAATTAAATATTGATTTAAAGCGTTTTATAAATGATTATACAAAGTTAGTTCCTATTTTATATCACATATATAATAATCCTCGTACTTACGAAGAAGATTTAAATGCAATTCGTGTATATTTAACTAGGACAATATTTTTTATATATTTTCGTTCTGGTACACCAGGAAAGTTGCAAAGATTAAAAAATAATATTAATAATAATGGAATGAAAATATCTATTGACATGCTTGACGCAATGTCTGAATTACAAATTACAGAAAGTAGAATAGAGGATATATTAAATAGTGAAAAGGGTAGCAGATTAGTGGATGAAGTTTTATACTTTATTGGAAGGAATTGGATAGATCCAGATAAAAATTATGAGCAAGACCATTTGCATCCTGAAAGTAGATTTATTGAGCCTAAACCTTTCAATATATCAATAGATGAATGGAAAAGTTGGTATATTATTCGTAACAGATTACCAAATATACAACTGCTAGATGAATTTGAAAATAAAAGTAAGAA
>CANQZT010000025.1 GCA_947628335.1 uncultured Clostridia bacterium
GTAAAAGACTCAATCCATAGATTATCTGTAATAAAGTGGCTATATACCCCTAAGCTTACACTATCTTTTAGCTCATTTCTATATTCAGACAAAAATTTTTCTATATTTACATTATCTTTTCTTATATTACCTATCATCTGTTTATCGTAAAAATGAAATTTATCCTTTTTTCTATAATTTCTTTCTTCTTTTAATTGATCTGGTAAAATATTTCCATATAAAAATTCTTCTTTGTTTACTTTTATATGTTTTTCAACTTCTTTTGCAACACATAAATGTATAAATGATGAAGGCATCTTTTCTACTCCTTTTATTTTAAGTAATTTTCTACTTTTCCGCTTCCATTTTTTGATGTTATTTTTAGAATTGCCCCATTTACAAGTGCCAACTGAGGTGGGACATGACCAATATCTGCTCCTGTAATAATTGGAATATTTTCATTTTCCAAAACAGAAAGTATTGCTTCATCTTCTGTAATATCGTAATCCTCTCTCATAATAAATGATCTACCAAATATAATTCCGTTTACAATTTTTAAACATATTAGCATTCTTCATTTTCCAAAGAATTCTTGTAAGTTGTGGCGTATTCATTTCACAACATTCTAAAAACCATATAATTCCATCGTCTTTATATTTATCAATATAATTTGTAATTTTATCATACTTTGTTCCAATTAGACTATCTATACAATCTAAGCAACCACCAAGCGCTCTACCTGTAATAGATATCTCTTCTTGATGTGTAATATTTTTCCATACAGTTTTTTCTGTTAAATGATATGTATTATCATCCAACTCACAGTCTCTTTTTTGATGTCTTTCAAAAGATGCTTGTACTATATCTTCTCCCGATGCAATTTTTAAGCTATCTTCTAAGTTACGATATAGAGGTGTCATGGAATATTCTTTTACATTTTCACAATATATACTTGGGATATCACATAAAGTATTAAGTAAAAAGCTTAATGTAGTTATATCCGAAAAACCTATTGTCCATTTTGGATTTGATTTTCTTATTTTTTCAAAATCTAGTTCATCTAACATTTCCATTAAAAAATCTCCACCAGAAGCATAAATAATTAATTTTACTTCTTCATTTTCCCATAACTGCATAAATTCTTCTGCTCTAGTTTTGGCATCTGAACTTCTTCCTTTAATACTCGTTCTAACATTTTTTGTTTCTATTACTTTATATCCTACTTTTTTCAAATTTTCAATTGCAAGATTTAGTCTTTCTATCTTTTCTTCTACAACACCATCTGATGGTGCACATATTCCTATTGTATCACCTATTTTTAAACTTTCTGGATAGTTCAATATTTTTCCCCCTTTTAACCTCTAATTCCAATAATTGCTGTATTTCTTCCGGCTTCTTTTCCGATTAGCTCTAAATGAGTGCATTATTTCTTTGTTACATACCGTACAAATTCCACTGTCTATTATATTTTGCTTACTTAATCCCTCTTCTTGCATTAAATTTATATTTATCCTCGTTGTATCAATACGATATTTATCCTCATTATCTTTTTTTCCTATATATTCAATAATATTTTCCATATCTGAATATTTTTCTTTAAATTGCTTTGCTACATCTTCTCCTACTTCAAAATGACATTTCTTTATATGTGGGCCTAGAAAACATAATATATTTTTAGGATTACAATTATATTTTTCTTTCATTTCTCGAACTGCAATTTTTCCAATCCCCTTTAATGTTCCTTGCCAACCAGAATGAATATTTCCTATAACATTTTTTTCATAATCGTATAAAAAAATTGGCGTACAATCTGCATAGCTTAAAGAAAATGTTATATTTGCTTTATTCGTTAAAAGTCCATCTACATTTTCTAGCTCTTTTGGAAAAATACTATATTCATTGTATGATTCATCAATACACTTTACAATATCTGTATGTGTTTGATATGGTCTTAATATTGTTTTATATGAAAAATGCAATGTATCTGCTAATTTTTTATAATTTTCATTAATCTTTCCTACTTTTTCTTTGTATGTATCATTACTCCCTACATCAAAATTATCATTACTTAATGTATAACAATGTACTATTTCAGGATAGTCTAACAATTTTTTAAATTGCAAATATTCTATATTATTATTTTTTACATGAACTATATTTTCATTGGATAAATTTTTCAAATGCTCACCACTTCCATAAATATATTTAACTTACTTCATTTTTCTCTTTTATGTCATCTAAAATTATGTCTTTTTGTAGATTAGGAATATAATTATATGAATTCTTTGTTTTATCAAAATTACAAATTGATTTATATTCACAATATTCACATGATGCTTTTTTCTTTTTAGAGTTATATGAAGGTGAAATATCTATACTTCCAGTTAATATCTCTTTTGCGATTTGTTTAATTAATTTCTTAGTATATTTTTGTAAATCGTCAAATTGTTCTTTTGTTACAACAGATGACTTTTTTTGGCTTATACTTTCTTCAGTAGTAATATATGCTGGTATTATGCTTGACGAACCACTTTTTAACGTATTATCCATCATTCTTATTATATTAACATCTGCAAGTATTAGACCTTGCATTTTGAATTGTTTTTTTATCTCTTTTTCAATTTCTTCGTCTGTCATATTTTTATTTGCTTTTATAATAGGATCTATTAAATTGAAATATAAAATTCCAGCTGGAATTACATCCTCTATTTGTGTTACAGCATCTAAATAAGTAAGTAGTTGAATTTGTAAACCTGCTATTACTTCATTTAAATCTAATTTTTTTATACTTGATTTATAATCAATTATACGTATATATTTTCCCTCTTTATTTTGTGCTAAATCTATTCTATCTATTTTACCTGTTAGTTCGACTTTTTTTCCATCTTCTAATTCTATTTCTATTGGCTTATATTTTTTATCATTATTAAACTCAACTTCATTTCCCCAAATTTTAAAATCACTTTGCTTTAATGTTTGTATAATATATCCCATTGACTTTAAAATGACTCTTTTTAATCTGTTAGTTAATAAAATATACTTTGGAGTGCTTGTAAATATGTAATTTCTACTTAAAGTTAGTTTTTCATTAATTATATTTTCTACTATTTCTTGCATAAGTTCTTCAGTAATATCTGTAACCTTTATATCTCGCTGTATAATTTGATCAAAAAATTCATCTATTACATCATGCATAAAGCTTCCCGTATCCATGCTTTCTATTGCAAACATTGTTTTCTTAGATATTTTAAGACCATATTTTAAATAGAATGCAAATGCACATCTTTTATATTGTTCTAACCTTGAAATAGTTGTATGCAAAGTATTTCCATATAACTTCTCTATATTTTTTTTATTTATTTTTTCTGGACGATTTGTATATTTTAGGCCTTTTAAAACATTTTGTAATTTTAAATTATATTTCTTATCATTTTGATATATTTTATATACATCAAACCAGATTGAATCAATTTCTTCTTTATCATAAAATTTTCTAATATTTAGTAATAATTCTTCAAATGTTGCCCTTTTTGTTGTAACACTACTTTTAGTATGTATAACGTCACTTTGTTCTGATAATTTTTCATATATGTTTTTTATTTTTGTTATTATTGTTGAAGGTCTTAATGTTCCTCCGTGCTCCATCTGATGATGGATATGATAAATACAATTTTTCCTCTTCTACAAGTAATGCTTTGTATATGTTAAAATTATCATCAAATAACAATTCTTTCGTACCTTTAGCAATTTCTACTCCTTGCTCTTTCAAATCTTGTCTATCTTTATCATTTAAAAAGCCTTCATCTTTATGTACTGTTGGAAAAATACCGTCATTTAAACCTATTATAAATACTGCTTTTACTCTATGAGTTCTTGATCTATCAACATCCCCCATTATTACTTGGTCACAAGTTGCAGGTATAGTTCCTTGCTCACTGTTTTGTAATCCTACTTTTAAAATTTTAGAATATTCTTGAAATGAAATGTTATTTTTTCCTAACACCATTATCATTTCATCTAATACATCCATTAAATTATCCCAACTTGCTCTATAAAAACTTGCTAATTCTAGTTCATTAATTTCTTCTAATTGCTTTACTTTTTCTAACAATACTTCATCTATTTTATTTTCAATTAAAAATTCATACAATGCCTTAGAAATTTCTTCACTTGTTTTTATCCTGCCTAGACTTTCTTTAAATTTTAATAAAGGTCTTACTACCATTTTTCTTAAATTATTTAATTTTTTTAATTCGTCATCATTACCTGCTATTTTCCAATCTTCCTTATACCATTTATTACCTCTTATTCCGTATTGTATACAATAGTTTTCTAACATAAATAAATCATTTTCTGAAATTGGTATAAAACCGGATTTTAAGTAACTAAATACTGCTTCATATGACCAATTTTTTGCAAATATTTCTATTATAGATAAAAAATATTTTATTAATATATTTTGATTTATGCTTTTTTTCTCATCTATATATATTGGTATATCATACTTTTTAAAAACTGCTTTTACTATCTTTGCATATGTGTCTATATTCTTGGTTATGATTGCAATATCTTGATAATTATATTTATTATCTCTAACTAATTTAATTATCGTTTTTGCAATATTTTCAATTTCTGAAAACGGATTTTTTGCTAAAAATAGCTCTATATCTTTTGGCTCTTTTACATATTTCTGATATCTACTACTATATAAATTTTTTTCTAAATGCTTTAATTCTTCTGTTTTAAATCTTTTGATATCTGTTAAATTTATTGGTGAATCTACCTGTATTTTTTCCTCATTTGCTATTGTCATAATTTTTTCTATAGTTTCTTTATTAGCACTAAATAAATCTGATGTTTTAGTAGTCTTTGTCATGTTATCTGTACATACTGTAATATTTACTTGTTTAGCTGTTTTCAATAATTTTCTAATTATTTCATATTCTTGTTTTGTATATCCAACAAATTCGTCTATGTATATAATTGTGTTTTTAAACATATTTGTTTTATCTAGTTCTTGACTTAAGATTGATAAAGTATCTTCTTCGTCTATATAATTACTTTTTATGGTCTCTTGATAATTTTTATAGATGTTATAAATATCTTTTAGTTTAAATTTCAAATATTGATCACTCGTTTTTTCAATTGTTTGTTGCAGTGCATCTACAGTAATATTATGCTTTTTTAGCTCTTTTATCGTTGATAATGCTGTTTGTATATTTTCATCAGATTTATTTAATAAAGTTAAATCTTTTTTATTTTGAGATAATATGTAATATATTAACATAGACTTACCAGTTTTTGATAAATTAGTTCTATGTATTCCTACTTCTTGCATAACGCGATATGCCATACGATTAAATGTTAAGACTTCTGCATCAATTACAGCATTTTTCTTTAAGCTTTCTAATAATTTCTGTTCCTGTGTAAGAGAATATTGTTCTGGAGTAATTATATATATTTTATTATTTCTATTTATTTTCGTTTTTATTTCGTTAAAACAAAACGTACTTTTTCCTGTACCAGTTCTACCATAAATTATTCTTAAACTCATTTCTTGTTACCTCTTTTATTTTTATGCTGTTTCTCTTTTCCAATAAAATAAATATTGTTGTGCAAGCCCTGCTAAATTTTGATATTTTTTTGTTGCTAAGCTTTCTATCTCTTTTTTATTTACCTTAGTCTCATCTTCCTTTTTTATGTATAATTCATTCATAACTCTTCTAACCCACACGTCTATTGGAAATACTTCGTATCTTTTTAATGCAAATAGTAAAATACAATCTGCAACTTTAGGCCCCACACCTGGAAGTGTTAACAATTGCTCTTTTACTTCTTCTGTATTTTTGTTGTTCTTTAGCCCCTCTAAATTTATCTTTTTATCATTTATTATTCTTGTTGTCTCATATACCCTTTTATCTCTAAATCCTAAACCTAAATTTCTTAAATCTTCTACTGTTGCTTTACCTAAATTTTGTGGAGTTGGAAATGTATAATATTTTCTATTATTCCAAATTATTTTTTCTCCATACTTTTCTGATATTCTTTCTATAATCCCCTTTATTCTTGGAATATTATTATTAGCTGAAATTATAAATGAAATAATCATTTCCCACAAATCTTGATTCAATATTCGAATTCCTCTTCCAAACTCAATACTTTCTTTTAAATATTCATCTACTTTACTTAACTTTTCTTGTATTTTTGCATAATCAGTATTAAGATCAAAATAATTAGTTACTATATCTTGTATATTATTCTTACAAATTCCCTTAAAAATTATTTTTCCTTCTTCTTTTTTTACATTTAGCACATTTTGGTCAAATACTCCTGTATAACTACCATCTTCTTGAATATTCCATCTAAAACATTGACCACATTCAAAAATATGTTTTGGTTCAAATTCTGTTTGATTTTTTATAATATATATTTGTTCATCCATACTATTTCTCCTCTATTTCGTACTTATTTTATCATAAAAAACAACTTATAGCAAATAGAATTATTCTCTTTTAAAACCTATTCCAAATGCTTCTCTTGCATTTGATATAACAACAAATGAACCTGGATCTATTTTTTTACTTATTTGTCTTATTCTTACCGCTTCATTTCTTGATGCTATACACCATAACATCATTTTTTCTTCTCCAGTATACATTCCTTTTGCATAAATTCCTGTAATTCCTCTTCCTACATGTTCTGAAATTTTGTCAGATATTTCAAGATATTGACTTGAAACAATATAAATCATTTTTGTAAAATTTATTCCCTCAAAAACTATATCTATTATTTTTCCCATTAAATAGATTGTAATTGCTGAATATAACCCTATCTCAATTTTCTTAAAGAAAATAACATTTAAAATGATTATTACTGTATCAATTACTACTATTAGACCTCCTGTTCTATAATTTGGTTTATATTCTCGTATAATATATGCTAACATATCTGTTCCACCTGTAGATGCATTTACTTTTAACACTATAGATGTTCCTAGACCAATTATAACTCCACCATATATACATGCAAGTAGGCGATCTCCGAGTTATAGCATTAAATTTATCTAATAAATCAATAAATAAAGATAATGCAGTAGTTCCTATTAAACCTTTTATAAAAAACTCCCTTCCTTTTTTTATCCATGATAATATAAATAGTGGCAAGTTCAATGCAAATATTGTTATTCCCATTGGAAGATGTAGTAGATAATAAAAAATAGTTGCAATTCCTGTAAAACCTCCAGATGATAATTGATTTGGTAATAAAAAACATGATACTCCAATTGCCATAATAAATGTACCTAATATAATTTGTAAAAATTCTAACACATATTTTTTTATCAGTAGCTTCCTTCTTTTTTTCTTTAAACTCATAAAAATCACCTATATTGGTATTATTTACAAATATAAGTGATTTATTCATTACTTCATTTCTATTTTTTCATCTTCCTTAAAGTCTGTAAATGTTTTTAAGATTTCAATTTCCGTTTTTCCTACCTTTATTTTTTCATCAGCTTTTACTTTTATATCAACTTCATATATATCTTTTAATTTAAGAATATTTTCTTTTTTATGACCTATTACATGATTTACATCAGCTGGATTTACTCTAACTTCAACTTCTTTTACTTTTACATTAAAATTTTTTATTTTATTTACTATTGTATCATACCAAATACTATCCTCTACAAGTTGACCGAATGCTGGATGATATGGGCCTGCCACTACTTCACTACCTTCTTTATCTGATTCTGTGATTATATCGGTATTTTGAAGGCCTATTCTTATAATGTCAATTTTCTTTTTGTTGAAAAGATATACTAATTCTTTACAACATTCAACAGCCTGTGTCAGTGTATTTGGTTCATATTCTCCTTTTTCATATTGTTCTTGTAATTTAGTATTTTTTATTACTAAAACTGGATAAATTCTTACCATTTTTGGTTTTAATTTAATTAAATCTTTTGCTGTATTTATTTCATCTAATTTTGTACTTTCTGGTAACCCTACCATCATTTGATGACCTAAATTAAATCTATACCATCTAATTAATTTTGACGCTCTTTTTACATCTTCAAAATTATGGCCTCTATTTGCTGTTTTTAAAATATAATCATTTGAAGATTGTACTCCTAGTTCAATAGTCTTTACTTTGTACTTTTTTAGTCTTTTTAATATTTCTTTATTAATACAATCTGGTCTCGTTGAAATCCTAATTGAATCAATTTTCTTTTGTTCAATAAACTTATATGCTTCTTGTAGTAATTCTTCTTGAACTCTTTCATCTATTGCCGTAAAACTTCCACCAAAAAAAGCAATTTCTTTATAGGCATCTTTTTCTTTAAAATTATCTAAATACTCTTCTACAATTTTTGACACATCCTCTTTTGTTACTTGCTTTTGTTGACCACTAATGCTTTTTTGATTACAAAATACGCAGTCATTTGGACATCCAAGATGTGGCACAAAAATTGGTATAACATATTGCTTTTCTCTATTTTTCATTTTTTCCTCCTATAAGTTATTATTTTTAATCGCATTTCCGAGCTGCTTCCATCTCTGCACTTTTCTTTGATTTTCCGTTTTCCTTTTGCAAGTACTTTTCCATTTACTTTTACTTGAGCTATAAATGATTTATCATGGTCTGGACCTGATTCACCTATAATTTCATATTTTATATGAACCTCTCCACGTGCTTGCATTTTCTCTTGTAATACTGTTTTATAATCTTTTAATCCAACATTTTGACTTGATAATTCAATCTCATCTTTTAAATTTTTAATAATAAATTTCCTTACCGCTTCAATTCCACCATCTAAATACATTGCTGCAATAACTGCCTCTACACTATCTGCAAGTATTGCTGGTCCTATTTTTCCCATTGCAATTTCACTTCTACCTAGATACAAGAAATCACTAAAATTAAGCTTAGTTGCTACCTTATATAAGCTTGCCTCACATACAACACTTGCTCTAACTTTAGTCATTTCTCCTTCCTTTAAGTGATAATAGTTTTCATATAAATATTCACTTGTAACAAATTCTAAAATTGCATCTCCTAGGAATTCTAATTTTTCATTACTTGCCACTTTATGCTCATTTGCATAAGAAGTATGAGTCAGTGCATTTTTTATCAACTTCTTATTTGTAAAAGTATATTCGATTTTTTTTTCTAACATATTTAAATCCATTATTTTTCACCTCCATTTCATTTCACCTATTCTATTATACATCAAAATTATAAAAAAAGAAAGGTGTCCCCTTTCTTTTTTTATATAGTAGGAAAGTTCTCCTAGTAGGAGAACTTTCCGTACTAGAGAAATATGGCGAGCCTTAGATTTTCTTAAAATTTGCATTTGATAGAAAATCTTAGGCTCGCTTTTTTATTGTACATTTTCTTTTATGTATTCAACTACATCATTTACAGTAACTATTTTTTCAGCATCAGTATCTGGAATTTCTATATCAAATTCTTCTTCTAATGCCATAATTAATTCAACTATATCAAGTGAATCTGCTCCTAAATCATCTATAAAAGATGCTTCTGTAGTAACATTTGCTTCTGTTACTCCAAGTTGTTCTACTATGATATCTTTTATTTTTTCAAAAATCTCTTCTGAACTCATTTGCTTCAAGTTCACCTCCCCTCAATATTTTATTGTATATGAAAAATCACCTTTTATCTTGACTCTATATAAGATTTTTCCGTATACAACAAGGTTAATTTACTTATGCTCGTGCAATAATTACGAAGCAATTTTTTTATATTTTAATAGTATCTACACAATAATATATGTTTTGTTAATTGTCAAGTACTTTTTGATTTTTATTATTTTCTTTTTGAAATTCTTCTATCATTTTTTCTACTGCTTTATTTTTTACAAACTGTTCTGCTTGTTTTATAGTAAATTCAAAAAGTTTTTCATCACTACTTCCATGAGCTTTTACAACTGGTTTTTTCACTCCTAAAAATAATGCTCCTCCATATTCTTTATAATCCATTGCTTTTGAAAGTCCATTTAAAGCTGGCATACATGGAATTGCTCCAATCATTGTAAAGATATTTTTTTTAATATTTTCTTTTAATGTTCTTTTTACTAACTTTCCAACACCCTCTACTGTCTTTAAAAATACATTTCCTGTAAAGCCATCTGCTACAAGTATATCAAGTTTTCCTGAAAATGCATCTCTTCCTTCTACACTTCCGACAAAATTAATGTTCAATTCATCCTTCTTTTCTTGAATTAGTTTATACGATTCTTTAATTAAATCATTTCCTTTTGTTTCTTCTGTTCCAATATTTAATAATCCAACTGTTGGATTTTCTTTTTTAAAAGTATTTCTTAAATAAATACTCCCCATTTGTGCAAACTGTAATAAGTTAATTGGCTTACAGTTCGTATTTGATCCACAATCAATTAATAATAATCTACTTTTATACGCTGGTAATATTCCTGCAAGTGCTGGCCTATCTATTCCTTTTATTCTTCCTACTATTAATGTTGCTCCTGTTAAAAGTGCTCCACTATTTCCTGCAGAAATAAATACATCACCCTTTCCTTCTTTTAATAAATTAAATCCTACCACCATAGATGAATCTTTTTTATTTTTTATAGCTTGTGTAGGAATTTCACACATCTCTATAGTTTCTGTTGTATGGTGAATTTTTAGTCTAGGAGATATTTCAGAAATATCATTTTTTTTGTATAATTCTTTCACTCTTCCATTAATTATATCTTTATTACCAATTAAAAGAACCTCTGCCTCTATTTTTTCTATCGCCGCAACAGCACCTTTTATATTAGCATCTGGTGCATTATCTCCTCCCATAGCATCTAACAATATAACCATTTTTCTCCTCCAAAGTTTTTGTATCTCATATAATGATTTATAACTAGCAATTAATTCTAACCCAATCATTTATACTTCTACAATTGTATTTATGTTGTATCCATTTTATTATTTATTTATTAAAATTGCAATAGTTTTTGACCAAATATTCGTAATCTATTTGCTGTAAAATATACCATAAAAAGCGAGCCTAAGATTTTCTATCAAATGCAAATTAAAAGTGCAAATAACAATTGCACTTTTAATTAAAAATTTAATAATTACATTTTATTTATCTTTTTTAACTTAAATATATACACAAATACACTGCAAATAGATAAAATTATACACATCTTTATTATTATTATTTTATTTTCACCTGTTTTAGGCAATTTGTCTGCAAGTTTTTCATCCTTTTGTAATTTAGTAGACATTTTTGAATTAGTTTCTTTATTATTTATCTCGTCTTTTCCTTCTTCCGCATCATCTTCTTTATTTGTTTCGTCTTTTCCCTCTTCTACATCATCTTCTTTATCTGTTTCATCTTTTCCTTCTTCTACATCTTCTTCTTTATCTGTTTCGTCTTTTCCTTCTTCTACATCTTCTTCTTTATCTGTTTCGTCTTTTTCTTCTTCTGCATCTTCTTCTTTATTTGTTTCGTCTTTTCCTTCTTCTACATCATCTTCTTTATTTGTTTCGTCTTTTTCTTCTTCTACATCTTCTTCTTTATTTATATCTTCCTTTTCTGTTATCTCTGATATAGTAACATATCCAATATAATTTGCTCCTATTTTTTCTTCCCAGATATTAGAATTAGCAAATTGTATACATTTATAATTATTATCTTCAGTAATATCTCCATTTTGTGAAATCCTTAAGTAAATGTTCCATTTTCCTAAATCTATGTTTTCTGGCAATTGCACTTCTATATTTACATCTGATATTTCTTTTGAATTCCATAAAGTAGCATCTAAATTTGTAGGTAATTCAAAAAATTTATCATCCCTTCCTAATACTATTGTTACTTTTTTATCATTTATTAAATTAGCAAAACCAACATTTTCTATTTGTAATTTAATCCTCAATGATTCATTTGCTTCTATCTTATCTACAATTTCTGATTTTTTTAAAACAAATCTATATCCTAAATGATTAGCTATATATGTATAACCTGTTTGACCAACATATAATTCATCTTCTCCATTATAAGTTTCTTCCTTCCATTTCTTTATAACACTATCATTCCATTCAGAATTTAAATATGTAGTATGTGTTCTAAATGCTTCTTTAGACATATATTCTATTGTATTTAATGGTGTCCCACTTGCAAAGTTTGCTACTACCTCACCTCCATATAAAGTATGCATAGCTTGCTTTTCTAACCATAAAATTTCTTTTTCTCTATTTGCAAAAGTTCCAAGATCACTTTCTGAACCTAAATATCCATCATTATATAACCCCACTCTATAAGCTGAGGTTCCTTTTTCAGTAATGTTTTGACTTAAGTTATTTCTATCAATTCCAAGCCATTTAACATAATAATTTGGTGTTCTAACCCCTATTTTTATTGTTTCTGGAACAGTATCAAGCATTACATCTATTGCTTTACTAACATTTTCTGTACTAGACACTTTACTAGAATGCATTTCTCCCCATGGACCAAAAAATCCTAATTCTACATATGTAAGTACATCTTTATTCTTTTCAAATACATTTTTCAATTGAGAAATATGTGTTAATATCATATCTAAAGAAGGTTCTAAATCTTTTACTCCGTTAAAACCATCGTAAGCAAATCTTATAATTACACTTCCTCCATTATTTTTAATATTCGCAAATGTTTCATCTAAAGCATTTAATGCATCCTCTGTAAATTCTAAATCACCAACACCATTAACTGCTCCTGAAAAACTGCCAATATCAACTCTTAAGTGTACTAAATTAGCTTTTGAATTAGTAGCTACACTCCCGAGATGGCTTCAATCTTAAAAATGCTGTACTATAAAAACCTTTTTCTGGATTTTTTATAGTAGCTACACTTTCAGTATAATCAATATCTTTCATATATGTATACTCAGCTTTTACTTTCGTACAGCTAATTAACAACAGCATAAAAATCATACATAATACAATAATTTCTCTTAATTTTATTCTCATATTTCTCTCCTCTTTTTTAATATACATAATTATATCATGTTTTACATAAAATTGGAAGAAATATTTTATATTATTTAACTTAAAATAAACGTCAAACACAAAAAAACCCCTAGGGGTTTTTTTGTAATAAATTATTTATTTTAATTATGCAAGTTCTACAACTGCTCCTACTTCTGTAAATTTAGCTTTTAATTCTTCTGCTTCCTCTTTAGATGCTCCTTCTTTTACTGTCTTTGGAGCTCCATCTACTAATTCTTTAGCTTCTTTTAATCCTAATCCTGTAGCATCTCTTACTACTTTGATTACTTGAATTTTGTTTGCTCCTGCATCTTTTAATACAACATCAAATGAAGATTTTTCTGCTGCTCCATCTCCTGCTGCAGCTCCTCCAGCTACTGGTGCAGCAGCTGCTACTGCAGATACTCCAAATTCTTCTTCTATAGCTTTTACTAAATCAGCTAATTCTACAACTGTCATTTT
>CANQZT010000026.1 GCA_947628335.1 uncultured Clostridia bacterium
ACTTCGTGGAACAAACCATATAGATGCTGTTGCTTGCATTAATTGTGGTAATACTGTAACCATAAAGCTTACTAATATAACATAAAATATAGCTAATACATCTACAACTTTTTTAATTATTTTACTATTCTTACACATTATACAATATATTGCTGTTAATAATAATATTCCTATAATACATACAAATAGATATTTAGGTACTATTGAATATGTTTGAAGTAATTTTATACTTCCTTCACCTATTTTTTTTATTGATAAAGTCAAATCAAATTGACCTGCAATTCTACTATCTGCAAATATAAATTTTACTATGACGTAATTTATTACTGCTGGAATGCCATATCCCATTAATGCTATAAAATTATTTTTTACAAAATCCTTGAAATTTTTGCTATATTTTATAATATATATACTAGCTATCGCTATAAAAATTGCAACAGTACCTTGATAACAACAATTTGCAATAAACATATATATTAAAACAAATATAAAGGATTTTTTCTTTCCTTCAAAGCACTCTATCAATTTCTCTATGGCTAAAATATTTAGTAAAACCGACAAAGCCATAATTCCTTTTTCAATATACAAAAACAGTTCTATAGAAAATACATTAATTATTGTTAATATAGATGCTATTATTCCAATTGAAGAACTTTTTATATTTTTACCGAAAAATTCTCCACAGCTTATATATAGCAACGCTAAAACAAACAATTGCTAGTACAAATGATATTAAATATGTAATATTATTACTTATATGTAGTACTCTTATCGCCAATTGACATATTCCAGTTACAAATCTACCTGCTGAAAAGAAATGTAGAACTGTCTCTTTTGTACCATTTTCAAAAACAGTATATGTATCCGTAGCATAATCTAGTTTAAAAAATATTCCAAAGAAAATAATGACTATCATTACACAAAAATAAAACTTTTTATCTTTTAGCATCTCCTTCATGAATTTCATATAATCCCTCTTTTATTCAATTTTTTCTTTTATTTTCTTTACAAACTTAGTTTTCTTTAGAACTGACATTAAACCTGTTTTTTGTAAAAAGCGTATCCAAAATCTCCACAATGGATTAGACCATAATTTATCCTTTAAACTAGCATTATTTACAAAAACACCATAACTTTTATTATTATATTCACTGCAAAGCCATCCATAATCTTCTTTTGTAGTCATAAAATGAAGATTTATCAATTCTTTTGTAATTACTAAATTTTTAGCAAGTCCTTCTCCATTTTTTATTTTTTCTTGATTTGGATTTTTAGTCGTTTCTTCTAATATATTTGTCATTTTATTTATCATATGCTCAATTGTAAATCCATCTAATATTCTTTGTCTACAATTTTGTTTATATTCTTGCAAATTATTTAATACTTTATTAATTGCGTCTACATAACTCTGTACTTCTTCTTTTTTATATTTAAAATTATTAATTTCTGTTTCTTTTTGTAAACATGGAACAATAACACCTACTTTGTCATTAATTAACTCCTTTTGACCACCTACATCACAAGACACAACTGGAACTCCCATTGCCAATGATTCATAAGAAGTAAGTGCTAATCCTTCCTTTATAGAACAATTAAGTGTGACATCACTAATTTTATAAATTTCTTTAGTTTCTGTAATATTTCCTAAAAATTTCATACAATCTGTTAATTGATATTCCTTTGCCTTTGCTTTTATGTCAGAAAGCATATTTCCGTCACCTGCAACAATTACAACAAAATCATTTCTAGTTTTTCTTAATTCTTTAATTATCTTCATAAACAAAAATGGTCTTTTTTGCGATGCAATCCTACAAATAAAACTAATTATATATTTATTTTCTGCTTGTATATTATATTTTTTTATAATCTCTTCTCTACTATATAATTGTGGATCATACTCTTTTTCATCTACACCTATATATACTGTTTCTAATTCATCCGAATTTCTTTTAAAATGTTCTACTAAAATATTTTCGCTATTTTTATTACACAACAAAGTTTTATCTATAACTGATGAAACCATGCTAGAATCTCGCGAATATCCACCATTTCTATTGTACCATTCTTCCATATGAATATAATCAATAATTGGAATTTGAGGATGTTTTGCCTTAAAATATGGTAACATAGAATAACCTAGTTTTGAATTTGTATTTAATATTAAACTAATATTTCTTGTTTCGATTATTGTATCTATAAATTTAACCCAATATTTTTTATGTAAGAATGTTGTTAAATCATAAACTGTAGCATACCTTTCAAACTGCTGTCTATATTCATTTGGACTTGGTTCTGTTGTAACTATAGTAATATCAAATTTTTCACTATCTATTCTAGATATTAAATCTAAGTTAAATTTATCTGCTCCTCCTGTTATCATCCATGGAATTATCATTAATATATTTATTTTTCCATTATTTTCATATTTAGGTAATTTTATCCCATCTATTTCTTCTATAATTCCATCCCAATTATAATCGTTTATTGGATACTGAATTGCATCTACCTTTTTAGTTATTGTTTTTGCTGTTTGATTTACAATTTCCATTGCTCTTTTTTTATTATCTGTAGAACTTGTAAGTTCTCCATGTGCTTTTCTTCTATACCATATTCCATAATAGCTCATATGTACTGGAAATTTTTCTTTTGCAATTAATTTAAGCCAAAAATTCCAATCCTCATATACAGCTTTTTCTCTTAATTCATATCCATTTACTTCTAAAAAATCTTCTTTCTTTATGAGTGCAGTAATTACTAATACATTTTCTTTTTTTAATGAATTCGAGTCAAACCATTTTCTCCATAAATATTCTTGTTCACCAAATCCCACAGAATCTGAATATGCCCATGAAGCATCTTTATTTGTTTCTAAAGTCCAATATGCACATTCCAAAAATGTTTTATTAATAACATCATCTGAATCTAAAATCATTAAATACTTCACTGTATCTGAAGTATGATTTACACCATAATCACGGGCTGCAGCTGCTCCCTCATTCTTTTTATGCAAAACTTTAATTCTAGAATCCAGCTTTACAACCTCTTCTAATTTATCTATACTCTTTTTATCTGTTGATCCATCATCTACAATTATTAATTCAAAATATGGAAATGTTTGCATAAGCACAGATCTTACTGCTTGTTCTATATAGTCTTTATCATTATAAAATGGCATAATTACAGCAATAACTGGCTTTTCTTCATTGTATTTTGTTACATTTTTTATTCTTTCTTTTCCAGGTTCTAAAGTATAATCAAAATTCATTTATAGTCTCTCTTTCTTTATATTATTTAATTTTTAATGGAAAAAAATATTTGTAATTTTATTTACATATCTCCATCTTTTAGAGTTACATATTTCTGATAACTTATCATTTAAATCAGCTACTTCTTGTTGTTTTTTTTGTATTTGTATTTTTTGTTCCTCTATTTCTTTTTTCTGTTTTTCAATTATTTCTTCTTGTTCATATATACACTTCTCATTTTGCTGTAGTTCTTCTTCTTGTTGCTTTATTTCTTTAAATAATCTTTCCTTAGTTTGTAAGAACATCTCTAATAAACCTTTAGCAAAAATTGTTCCTTTGGTTAGAGTATCTTCAATCGAATATATATTTTTATCTATATTCAATTCTTCTTTTGCAAATTTATAATTATTTTCTACTATTTGTTCTATTTTCTCTTGACTTAGCTTTTGTAATTGTTTGATTAAACTTTCTTTTGAATTACTTTTTAAATTTTTTCCAGAAAAATTACAATTGCTTGCTTGTTCTATATTTTCTGGTGTTATTAACTCTTTTAAATCATCATATCCTAAGATAATAGCTAACCTTTTCATTGATATAGCTTCTAAAATACATCTATCAAGACCCAATATAATATCTGCATCATTTATTTGTTTTAATACATCATTTGTAGCTCCTAAAAATTCTACTTTTTTCCCTAATTCTTTATCTCTAACATATTCTATTACCTCTTGCATTAATTCGCCGTCGCCAATAATATTTAAAGTTGCGTCTATATCAGATTTTACATATTCATAAAAAAAATCAATTCCATTATATATTGAGTTTCCTTTTTCTTTCGAAAAACGAGTTATCATTAAAAACTTTTTTATTCTGCTTACCTTCGTTATTTCCATTTTATCTATTTCATCAAATAGAATGCTATTTTTTAAAATTAATATATTTTCTTCTGCAATAGAAAATCGCTTCATAATGTCTTGTTTTATATCTTCTGTTATAGCAATAATTTTACTTGCATATTTATAGTAATATGGAAAAGCTATTTCATATATTGGAAATGTGGTCATAAACCATTCGTAAACTCCATCAATTGTATTATGAGCATATGCAATATATGGTGTATTTGTAATTAAACATGCAGGAAACACCGATAGTATACATGGAAATTGATGAATATGTACTTCATCAATTTCATTATCCCTTATAATTTGGGCTATTTCCTGTGTTTTTTCTATGCTGAAATCATCAACTAGTTCAAATTTAATTTTTTTACAAATTGCACCTCTTTTTTCTAATTCTTTTGTATAAATACCTTCATCTGCTAAAATAATAACTTTATTTCCTAATTTCAAAAACTTAGTTGCCTGATTTAATACATATGTTTCTATTCCACCAATATCTAATCTTTCTAAACAAATAAGTATGTTTTTGCTTTTCACCTAATCACAACCCACCTTTATATAATAAAAATTTATATTATCACAAATAGTTATAATTCTTCTGCAAAACCTTTTTGCAATTTATGGAATATTCCATACGCAATTACACAAGCTACTAAAAGTACCCCTAGCAATATCATTAACATTTTTATATCTGGTATTGTTTGATTTAAAAAGATATCTCTGTAGCCATTAATTACATATGTCATCGGATTTAAATTTAATACCCATGCAACTTCCTCTGGAATAAGGTTCGATGCATATACAATTGGAGTCGCATAAAAAAATAGTTGTAATGCAACAGTAATTAAATGCTGTAAATCTCTAACATATACTGTGACAGATGATACTATAAGTGATATTGTTAAAATTAATATATACTGAACTAATAATATTAATGGATAAAACAGTATATATTTTGTTAATGCAATTCCATCAAATAGCAAAAATACAATTATAATAACAGTCGATATTAGAAAATTAATTGTTTCACTAGTAACTATTGATATTGGTAAAATTTCTCGTGGAAAATATACTTTTTTTACTATATTTCCATTTTCTATCATTGTAGATGATGATCTTGTAATTGCTGTTGCAAAAAAGTTCCACGGAATAATTCCACAACATAAGAAAACAACATAATGCTCTTGATTATTTTTTAGTATGTACGGAAAAACAATAGCATATACCATAATTTGTAATAATGGATTTAAAAATGACCATAAAACTCCTAAGAATGAGTTTTTATATTTTCCTCTTACCTCTTTTTTTGTATTACTTCTTAATAATTCTTTATATTTATATAGTTCTTTAAATACGTTCATTTCTTCCCCTTTCGTTTAGGCTGTTTCTTCTAAATATTTTTCAATAACAGTATTAGTATCTCCATCCATTTTTATTTCACCCTGATGCAACCAAACAGCTCTTGTACAAAATCTTTTTACAGATTCCATTCCATGAGTTACAAAAACAATAGTTTTACCTTCTTTTTTTAACTCTTCTATTTTATCAAAACATTTTTCTTGAAAATGTTGATCTCCAACTGATAAAATTTCATCAATTAGTAAAATATCAGCATCTACATTTATTGCAACTGAAAACGCAAGTCTCATATACATTCCTGATGAATAAGTTCTAACAGGATTATCTATAAAATCCTTTAGTTCAGAAAACTCAATAATTTGTTCCATTCTGCTTTCAATCTCTTTTCTTGTTAGACCAAAAATTGAAGCATTAAAGTAGATATTTTCTCTTCCTGAGAAATCTGGATGAAAACCTGCTCCTAATTCTAGAAGAGATGTTAATTTTCCATTTGTTTCTACCTTACCCTTATTAGGATATATAATTTTTGTCATCAATTTTAATAATGTTGATTTTCCACTTCCATTAACTCCAATTAATCCAACTATTTCCCCCTTTTTTATGTCTAGATTTATATCTTTTAAAATAACTCTAACTTCCTTTTTTGCTTTATTCCAAAACAGTATCTTTTCTTTCATCGTATTAGTTTTATCATAAAATACATTAAAAGACTTTTCTACATGTTCTACATGTATAGCAATATCATCTTTTGGCATAATTTTCCTCCTTCATTTTTTGCAATTATATCATACTTCATATAATTTTCAAACTTTAATATAAAATTTATTTTTTTATATTATCAATTAATTCATACCATAACTTTTCTACATTTTCCATTTTATACTGCTCAGACTTTTTTCTTGATTCTTGGCCCATTTTCTTTCTTAACGCTACATCGTCAATTAATTTTTGTATTTTTTCTGCCATTTCATTTTTATCTCGATTTCCTATTAAAAATCCATTTTTTTCATTTTCTATAATTTCTTTTGGCCCTTCTGCTGTATCAAATGCAAGTAATGGTAATCCATAACTTTCTGCTTCTATTAATACCAATCCAAAACTTTCATGAATAGATGTCATAACATAAATAGATGATTTAAGAAACAGCTGATTAAGTTCATTCTCTGTTTTAAAACCCAACAAAGTAATTTTATCTTGCATTCTCTTTTCATTTATCTTTTCTTGTATCACTCTTCTTTCTGCTCCATCTCCTGCTATACTTAACGTCCAATCTTGATTTCTTTTTGATACAATTTCAAATACATCAATTAAATCACTAAAGCCTTTTTCTTTTGATAGTCTACCAATAGAAATAATATTTTTATCGCCTAAGTTTGAAACTTTATTAGTGTACTCTTTTAAACAGTGTGGAATATATAAGCATTTTACATCTTTACCTTTTAATTCCTTACTATAAATTTCATATAGCCCTCGAGATACTGGCATAAAGTAATCTATATTTTTTATGGATTTCACAACTTGCTTAACATATTTTTCATTACCATCATTATTATGTTCTTGTGCAATTTTTACAATATTACTTGGAGCATATTTTCCAAGTAATTTATTATGAATATCTCTTGTAGAAATAGCTATATCACAAGATAAATTTTTTATTTCCCTTTTCATTAAACTTTTTCTTAAAATTAGAATTTTTACTGCCTTTATACCTTCTTTAATAGTTCTTATTATTTGAAATTTTCTTAATGCTTCTTTAAATTCATTTGAGTTAGGCTTTATATTAGGCATTAAATATTTAATTTTTACTTTTTCATTAATATTGAATGCTGGTTTTTCATCAATTTGATAAGTTGCAACAATTTCTACATCATATTTTTTAACTAACATATTGCTTAGTGTTGCAATAGTTTTCTCAATTCCTCCTGTTCCCAAATGCAAAGCTAAAATTATTATTTTCTTCATTGTTCCTCTTTTCTTCTTTATTATTTATTTCATTACTTTTAGTTGTACTATCCTCAATTTCTAAGTTATACTTCAATAATATAATTGCAATATAAATACAAACTGCTGGTGAAACTAGAACATGACCTGCAAGTAAGGCTACTATTGCAGACATCACAATAGAATATATGTACTCTAATTTCAATTTACTTTTATTTTTTACTGTATTTCTAATTGTAAAAAGAATAAATCCTAGAACTGGAATTAAAAATAAAATTGTTCCTATTATGCCAGTACAAAATAAAATATCATAATAATCCATTTCCGTCAGTTTTAATTCTTTTATTTTTCCTTCTTCTTCATCTATATAGCCTATTCCTATTAATTTACTTTTAATTCCACTATCTATAAATTTTTCTTTATTCTTTTTTAAGAAATCATTTCTTCCACTTACTGATACTGTTTTTAATTCCTCTATACTTTCAATTTTTACTTCTTGTTTTGGAGCCTCCACTTCTTTTTGAAACATCTCAGGAGTAATTAAAAATACATCTCCATATATTTTTCTTAAATTATTACCTACTGGTGTTAGGCCACTTACCAAATATACAGCAATTAAAAAACCCAAAAACATTCCTGACTTTTTAATTAAATATCTTTTTTTCTTTACACCTATAATACAAATACCAATAATACATAATGTCAAAATTATAAGACTAAAATATGGAACTTTAGTCCCAATTTGTAATATTGAATATGCAAGAAGTACTATTGATATATAATCATAAATTTTTAACTTTTTATCTATAAAATCCACTAATAAAAATGCAGATAATATACATAAAATAGCTCCTATTTCGTTAGCTGAGTAAAATAATCCTACTGTTCCTGCTTTATCACCTAGTTTGTAAGTAGGAAATGCTATCCCCATAATACTACTTAAGAAAATAGTAATAACATAAATCATTAAAGTTATTTTTAATATTTTATTTTCTATATTTATCTTGTACTCATTAAAAATTGGTATAAACGCAACTATTAATATTGGTAAATAAAAGTTTTTAATAAGCCCCTTTATTTGAGTAAATAGCATGTTATTTCCATATTCTAAATAGCTATTTAATAAAAATCCCCCCATATATAAAAGTAACATTCCATAATAAATAAACATACCTATTTTGTATTTCTTTTTCGACTTCATTATACCTAAAATTACAACAAATGCCATAAATAAAGTTCTTAAACAAATTCCAATTGTAATAGATGCTCCACTATATTCAATCCCTAAACTTGTTATTATATCTATAATTGGTTGCATTAGAATAAACAAAATAATTATATTGGGTATAGTTATTTTTTCTTTTATTGATTTCATTTCTTACCTCTCTTTATACATTTTTTTAATTTTTGAAATAGCATTATAACTATCATATTATTACTATAAAAAATATTACAATTTATTTTAAATAACATTGACTGACTTTTATAATACTTATTTTTCCTCCAACCTGGATAATTCGATTTTATAATTTCAACAATATTTTTTATTTCTGACCTACCCTGTTTATATTCTAAAAATCTTCCGACTTCCTGCATAAAGCAAATGCTTAATATAAATAAATTCTAATTCTTCAAAATATTCATCTTTTTTGTGTGCATTTATAAATCCATTTTCTAGTGCCTCTAAAGCATTATAAATACATAATAACTTATTATTAAATTCCTCTTGCCTCATTGTAGAACCTTTTCTTATATAATAATTATATAATGGTTCTTCTAGATAACTAATTTTATTCGCATATAAAGCTATTAATGGTATCATAGCTATATCTTCATATATACCTTTTTCTAAAAAAAATAAATCATTTTCTTTTAGTAATTTAGTTCTTATCAATTTATTGCAAGGCCCTGCAACCGACGTAATATAGTCTTTTACTATATCACCTTTTTTTTTAGGAATTGCCTTTTTTATCTCTTTTTTTCCTTCCGTTATTTCGTAATAATCACAAATAACTACCTCTGAACTATTCTTTTTTGATGCTTCATAC
Organism: uncultured Clostridia bacterium; assembly: GCA_947628335.1. Next base: position 9,493 of record CANQZT010000026.1, read on the forward strand.
ATTTTTTCTAACATATTTTCTTGAATTGTGTCATCAGAATCTACAAAAGTAATAAATTGCCCTGTTGCTAACTTGATTCCTATATTTCTTGCACTACCTTGACCTTCGTTTTGTTCTTTTTCTATAATTTTTATTTTCTCAGAATAATTATTTTCATACTCTTTTAATATATTTCGAGTATTATCTACGGATTTATCATCAATAACAATAATTTCTATATCTTCTAAAGTTTGATTTATAATACTATCTAAACATGCTCTTACATATTTTTCTCCATTATATACTGGAACAATTATACTTATTTTTACCATAATTTCTCCTAATGCGCTATTTTCTCAATCTTAAATACCAATTTATATTTATACACAATAATATTCTTTTAAAAAGTTGTTTTATATTTCTTACTTTAATATTATTTATCATTTTTCTTTGCTTAATTTGTTTTATATATTTCTTTCTATCTTCTTTTTTTATATCATCTAATCTAAGTAATACTCCGTTTGTATAATATCTTTTTACATTTTCTTTTGTTAAATTAGATATTTTTAAGTCTTTTATAAATTCTATCATATTATCATAATGCAATAAAGTATCCTCAAATCTTTTTACCGCCTTTTCATAATCCGAATTTCTAGTAATACTATTTTGAGTTTGGACATAATAATATCCGGAAATAATTTATTGAAATAATGCTTTTGGCTTTTAACACCATTAATGGAATTAGCCCAAAATCCTCATGATATGCACCTTTAAGAAATCTCATATTGTTTTTTACAAACAATTCTCTTTTAAAACTGTATACCCATACAGCATCAAACATTACATCATCTATTACTAACATGTTAAAAGCATTTTCCCCTGTCGTCTTTTCAAAAATAGGTCCATCAATTTTAGCAATTGTATTTTCACTTACAAAACTTGCTTTAAACTTAACTATTTCGGCATCATTCTCAATATATTTTCGTAGTTCTTTTATTAAACCTTCATCTATATAATCATCTGAATCTATAAATACTAAATAATCACCTGTCGCTTTATCTATTCCAAAATTTCTAGTATCTGAAACTCCCGTATTTTCTTTTTTATAATAAGAAAATACATTTGGATATTTACTTACATATTTTAATATAATATCTTCTGATTTATCTGTTGAACCATCATTTACAACAATTACTTCAATATTTTCATCATGTTGATTTATAATAGACTGCAAACATTTATTAATTTGCTGTTGTGAGTTATATACTGGAACAATTATACTTATTTTTTTCATTCTATCATGTTCCCTTCTATTAATCCTTCAATTTTTTGCAAGACTTCTTCATTAAATTTTTTAGGGTTAAAATGTTCTTTTATCGAATAACCTTCTTCTATAAATTCCTTCATCGCTTTATAAAGCTCATCTGAAGATTTTTTTACAACTTTTCCAAATTTGTTTTGTATATCATCTATTGCATCTGCCACATCAGTTGTTATTATTGGTTTATTTAGTACAAACGTTTCTACAAATACAACTGGATATCCCTCATAATCTGAACTTAAAACTACACAATCAGCCTTTTTCATATATGGATATGGATTTTTCTTTTTTCCTAAAAATTTTACATATTTCTCAATGTCATTTTCTTTTGCATAATCAATATATTTATTCGTATCTTTACCCTCACCTATAAACCATACTTGAAAATTCATGTTATCATCTTTCAATCTTTTAGTTGCCTCTAATATTCTAATTAGCCTTTTTTGATTTTCATCGTGTCTACCAACGTTTACAAAAGTATACTTTTCTTTTTCTTCACTAATCTTTTCCTCTGCTAATTTTTGTATTTTCTTGTAATCAATTAAGTTATTACAATACATAACTTTATTATTTTCTTTAGGATACACTTCTAAAAAAGTTTCGCATCCCTTTTTAGATACAAAAATTATTTTTTTAAATTCTTTAAAATGAACACTCTCAAAAAATTCTCTTACTTTTTCCTTGTCATGTTTATATAATTCTAAATAATCATTATGACCCCATAGTACATTATTAGTTGATGCCGTTCTTGCAACAAATGATGCCATTTTTGAATATGTTGCAAATGATGCTGAAAAATCAAATTTATTTTTATAACAATATGCAAATTTAATTCTTTTTATAAGGTTTATAAATTTCCTAATTAAAAATATAGAGCTATTATTAGGTTTGTACTCTATAACTTTAATTTTCGGATCTAAATCATTTAAAAATATTCCCTGTTTTTTTTCTAATACAAGAGTTATATCATAATCTTTTTGTATTAATTCATTTAACAGTGTTAATAATGCTGTTTCTATTCCTCCTATATTCATATCTACTGCTGAAAATAGTAATTTTTTCATCTTATTTCATTCCTTAAATTATTTTGTAACCAGATTATATCACACTATGTTATTTTGTACCATAAAAAAGACCAATTTAGATAAAATTTTTATTTTATCTAAATTGGCCTTTTTTATGCAAGTCCATATTTTTTCTTAAATTTATCTGCTCTTCCTCCTGTTGTGTTAATTTTTAAGTTTCCAGTCCAAAATGGATGACATTTTGAGCAAACATCTACTTTTATATCTTTTTTTGTTGATTTTGTTTTTAATACATTTCCACAAGCACATGTTATAGTTGTTTCTGCAAATTCTGGATGCAATCCTTCTTTCATTTTGTCTTCACCTCTTTCATCTTTAATAAAATTCACTGTTTAATATCATATCATATATTTTTATTCTTTTCAACTAAATTTTGAAATTTTTATTTTTTTTCATTATTTTTATCTAACATATATTGTGCTGACGTTCTTAATTCTTCTACAAAAGGTAGTTTATTTACTAATTTGAAAACAATATTAAATAAACATGCAACTATTAAAATAAAAAGCCCTATTTTTTTCCAAATACGTGCAACCATATATTTTTCCTCCACTTTTAATCTCTTTTATTATTATACTACATTTTAGAATTTTGTCAATATTATTCACTTTTTTGGATATACTAAAATACATATAATATGCATATAAAGATACAATTTAATCTTTTTTGAAAGGATACGATGCTATGAAAAAAACTATATATATGATATTAATTTTATCTTGCCTGTTGTTTAACCTTGCAGGTTGTGGTAATAATGAAAATACAAGTACAACAAATGAACAAAACACTACTTCTGTAAGCAAATTAAATACTGAGATTTCTGTTCCTAATAATACTTTAAACGAAATACGCATTAGTGAACATGAAGTAGATGCTTTAAATGAAGAAGAACTTGCTTCTTTCTCAACAAAACTCAATGGTGCAGATTCTCCTAGAACTCATAATATTTCTATTACTTCGTCTACTTTGAATGAAACCGTTGTAAAAAACGGAGAAACTTTTTCTTTTTGCGACACTGTTGGAGTAGCAACAAAAGAAAAAGGTTATGAAAAAGCAGATACTTTTGATTCAAATGGTAAAACTATTCAGATGTATGGTGGTGGAAACTGTCAGGTAAGTAGTACATTATATAATGCTGTTTTAATGGTAAATAATTTAGAAGTTGTTGAAAGACATCCTCATAGTAAAAGAGTATATTACGTTGAAAAGGATAAAGATGCTGCAGTTGCACACGGAAGTGTTGATTTTAAGTTTAAAAATAATACTGGTTCGGATATTAAAATATATGCAAATTCTGATTTAAAAAGCGTTAATATTAAAATAGTAAAACAATAAATTTTATATTAAATAAACAAACCTAAGATTTTATTGTAATTTATATAAATTCTTAGGTTTGTTATTATTATTACCTGTAATCAGCAAAATTACTAATTTATTTTTTTATTGATAATATTTTATATTTAGCTGTTCCTGCTG
>CANQZT010000027.1 GCA_947628335.1 uncultured Clostridia bacterium
CGCCATCAACATCTGCATCACTCTCAATTATAATTTTACCATATCTTAAACTATCTTTATCATAAGTAACTTTCATAGTTTTTGTATCAATATATAAACCAAAAGCATCAATCATAGTCATTATTTCCGCATTTTTTTGTATCTTATCTAATGTTGCCTTTTGGGTGTTAAGTATCTTACCTCGAACTGGCATGACAGCTTGAAATTCATTGTTACGAGCTGACTTTAAATTTCCACTGGCCGAGTCCCCTTCAGTTATATATATCTCACATTGACTTCTATCTTTTGAATAGCAATCGGCAAGTTTACTATCAAACTTTAATGCTTTTTCTTTTTTTTTGTTATTTTCTCTTACTCTTTCTCTAGCATTTTTTGCAGCTTCGCGCGCTTTCTTCGCGGCTATGGCTTTATCAGCAATGATTTTTAATTCTTTTTCATTATTATTAAACCATATTTGAAGATTGTCTGCTATTGATTGAGCAAATGGTGTCATATCAATTTTAGTTACTGTTGATTTAACTTGGGCATCATAACCAATATTAGGTGCTGTAATATTAAATACAATATACATACCTTCTTGTAGGTCATCACCTGTTAAGTTTTCTTCTTTATCTTTAATCCATTTTTTATCTCTAAAGAATTTATTTAATTCTCTTGTTAATATAGTTTTAATTTGAGTTATATGAGGTCCTTTTTCTGTAAGACCTGTATTTACATAAGGTATTAATGTTAATGAATAATTAGATGTATAAGTTAATACCATATCTAATTTATTTTTACCCTCTGTAAAGTTCATGTTAAATCTATTAGTAATTAATTCTTTATCTTTAACTGCTTCATCAGCTAGGTCATTAAGTCCATGTTCTGAATAAAAAGTAGTTTCTACTCCATTTACATTCAATACGATAGTTAAGCCAGGACATAAACAAGTGATAGTTTTAAATAATTCTTTAATTTTATTTTCTTCTACTTCGGTATGAGTAAAGAATTCTTCACTAGGTTGCCATTTAACTAATGTTCCGCTAGGAGCTCCAGTATCATCTCTTACAACTCTATCTTTAAAAACACCTTCTTCAAACTTGATAAATTCAGTTTTACCATCTCTCCAAGTTTGAACTTCTAACCAGTGAGATAAGAAAGTTGTTATTTTTGAACCAATACCAAAACTACCTAATGAAGTTCCTTCATAAGTCCCATCTTCACGATATTTACCAGATGTATTTAATACACTAAATGCTGCTTCAAGAACAGTTTTACCATCTTCACGTATCTCATTGACTAGAAACCCTTGACCATAATCACAAACAGATACTATATCTTTATCTATTGTTACATTAATTTTATTTCCATGTCCAAGTCTAAATTCATCAACAGCATTAGATATTATTTCCACGAGTAATTGAGTAGAGTATGTCGTGTCTCCCGCATATACGCCCGGACGAAGTCTAGTAAATTGTAATGGATCAAGACTTTCTATACTATCTTTTGTATATAATTTATCGTTCATTATTTTTCTCCTTCCATAATTTTCTTTAATTAATTATATCATATTTTTTATTGTAAGTCAAAAATTTCCTAAAAGATAGGGAATTGTTCATTTTCTTTAAAAATTTTCTTTATTTTTGCTTCATCATTTACTGCAAGGGCATCTGCTAATTCATTGCCCAATATGCCGCAATGACCTGGAATTTTATCTACTCTAAAATTAGGATAATCTATTTTACAATATTCCCATATTTCTTTTATTATTCCAAGATTTTCTATCTCTTTATTGTCAGGTCTTTTCCAACCATTAATATGCCATTTATATATCCAATCATTAAACATATTCACACAATAAGCAGAATCCGATTTAATCAAAACATTTTGTTTTTCATATTTATGAACTGCAAGACCAAGAGCATGAAGCAACGCTCTCAATTCCATTTGATTATTAGTTGCTCCAACAAATTGTGCTTTATAATCATACTCAATGCGGTAACCGCTTTTATGACTTTGATCTGGAACTAAGACACATACACCGAAACCCGCTGTACTATCTTCTTTTCCATTTCCTTTTGAGCTACCATCGCAATATATCTCAATCATATTATACATCTCCTTTTAATTATTATATAATAAAAAATTAAAAAAGACAATTAATTATTGTCTTTTTCTTTATTTTTTTCTTTTTCTAAAATATATTTAATTGTATCAGGTCTACTATTAATTGCTTCAGTTAATCTTGTAGTTAAAGTATGAACATTATTATTAAAAAATTCTTTTTCATCTTCTAATGTATATATTTCTTTTTCTAATAATCTAAAACCTAAATTTTTTTCATTATATTTTTTTCTTTGTTTTAAATCTTTATAAATTTTATATAGTTCTTCTAATTTATAATTGGCAATTTTAGCCTTGTCTTTCATATATTTAATACCAGCACGCATTTCCGCATATCTACAACCAGCATAGTTAGATTCTATTTTTTTATCATCTGGGTGCAATTGCGCATATCCAGTATATTCACCAATATCAGTTGCTATTGTTACAATAGATTCGCCTGTTTCTTTGTCATAATAAGATAATATATTTTTAATTTTGATGTTCATTATTAATTTCTTCCTTTCTCTTATTTATATCTTCAATAATCTCGTCTAATGAAACTGGAGTTAAATTATGGCTATCCATTCCTACATGGTACATATATGGATTGCCATTATAAAAGTTATCAGTTTGATGTGTGTGTCCGTATAAATTAATTACTCCTTGTTTATTAGGTGCATCATCAATAGTCCGAGTTATTGTAGGAAAATGAGATAAATAAAATTGTCTCTTACCTATTCTTAACATATCTGACCAACCTAAAAAAGTCATATCAGGTAATGTTACTTGCATTGTGGCGATGCGGTCATTAGTGTCGTGATTTCCGTATATATAATACTTCTTACCTTTTAACATTTTTAAAATCTCAATACCACCTATGGTATTATTTAAAATACTATCGCCAAGAATATATACTTCATCATCATCAGTAATTAACGCATTCCATCTATTTAATATTTCGTTATTCATATCTTCTACATTATCAAAACCTCTTGTGCCATATAAAAATTCTTTATTATGATATAAATGTAGGTCAGATGTAAAATAAATCTTAGACATACTTTCTCCACTCCTTTCCATTATAAACATAAACATTATCATATTCATCAGTAGTTGGAATAGTCATTTTATTATACATTTGAATAACAGAGTCTTCAGGAACTAATGCTCGACCTGTTCGTTGAGCATTTTGTTCTAATACTTGTTCAAGAGGTAATTTGAATACAATAGCATTAAGTTCATCGTATCTTGCGCGGCGACCTGAAATTGCATTTAACAACTTTGCCCTGGCGCCTTCATCAAGCGAAGTTTGGTCCACAAAAACGTGGTCAATGTTGCTTTGACCGAGCGCTTCCGCAATCTCTTTTACAAATTCTTCATATACTTCTGTTTCTTTTGAAAAATATGGTTCTCCATCATTTAACATACCAAATCTAATTTTATCTCTTGATATAACAATACTATTAGGTATATTATGTTTCGCTAAATAAGTACTCTTTCCAGAGCCTGGAGCGCCAACCATTAACCATAATTTTGCCATTATTCATCTACCTCTTTCTTAGTTCTATGTCCGCAATCAAAACTATAATTGCTATTCCAACATTTCCCATTGACATTGTATGGGCAATCATTACAAGAACAATCCATTAAATCTTTAATTTCAGTTCTATTTCCATTAACAAATCTTCCAAGCCTAAATTCTTTTTGAAATTGCTCTAATCCTTCTATATCTATATCTCTAATTTCAAAGTGATTAGTTTCTTTTTTACAATAAAGACAATATATCTTTTTTAAATGTCCAGGTGCTCTTTGCTGACCTTTCTTTCTTTGAATTGTAATGCCTTCTTTTCCGCATTCTGTACAAAAGAAACGACTTGGAGTTGCTTTATAATTTTTTGCCATTTAATCACCTATTTTCCATTATCATTATATTATATTTTTTATATAAAATCAAAAAGAGGAATAATATTTTTTATTCCCTTTTTAATAAATTATTAGCTTTTTATAATCTTCATAAATCTTTTTCTTTTTTCTTCTAGCTCTTTTGAATCATTGCCTGAACTCCAACTAATATCACTAGGGATACTAAAAGTAAGCCACATTCTAAACATAACTACATAATCGTCATTACATTTATTGCAACATCTTGCTTCTTTATCTGCTAGTAAAGGCCAAGGACTATTACCAAATTCATTTTCACATTCTTTACCACATATGGCACAAATTGGTTTTTCCTCTTTTAATAATTCATAATCTTTTATCATTTTATTTGCAATATCTCTAAAACCTAAGTCATCTTCATGCACATTATCTTCAGTTGTGCCTAGCACATCTGCAACATATTCAGTTCGATTATCCATATATCCAAACCAATTATCTACACCATTACATTCTAAACAATTTAATATTTCTGTTCGTGTTAATAAATCTAATAAATCATCTTCACTAATTTTATAATATTTCATTTCATTTATTCCTTTCTATTAATATTATATAATAAATTTTAAAAAATAAAAAGTGAATATGTTTTATTCACTTTTAGATAATAAGTATTCATTAGAGACTGCTTTAAATGAGCGAACACCATCATATGTTCTAAATACTAAACCTTCTCTTAAAGTTCCAGGTTCAACAACTGAATCACCAGTTGCGAAATTTAACATATCATCAATAGTAGGTAATAATTCCATATCTGTAGCAATTATTGGAACACATGGAATATTGTAAGTATTTTTTAATATTTCAGTCATTTCTATTGAATTGTATCTTTTAGTTACTCCATCTTTATCACCAACAATTAAGTTGAAAGCCATAAAATCGTGTCCTTTAATGCCATATGTTTTGCTTTGAACACCTCCTCCATAGGTTTCACCTTGAATAGTTACAAAATCAAATTCTTTATGTAAATCTAATATATTTTTTAATACATCATATATATTATATTTTTCTGCCATTTCAGTATATATATTAGTTTCATAAAATAATTTAGCTTCTTTTTCAGGTTTATCAAAACATACATTTCTACTACATACATAATATTCATATTTTCCTCTTTTACCACGCTTCATAGTAAATGTAGTCGAAGAACCATCAATTTTTTCAGTTGCTATCCATTTAGTCCCGTCGGGCGGAAACATTTGAGGTAAATTTTGTACTCTTTCTTCATCTGTTTTTACCACCCAGCTTGGCCAAAATGCTTCTTTTTTATCTTTCTTTCTTCCTAAGAATAAGAATAATAATTTCTTTCCCCATATTCTGCCATATAGCCATTGAATTATTCTACTATGTTTAAATAATTTCCAATGTCTTTGAGCCATTTTTTTATATTTATCACCGCTAGATTTTCTTTTATTGTCTTCCGCAACAGAATAAGTAACACCTAATTCTTCTGTTAATGGAGTATTTACTAGTTCACGATAAAACATACCTAAATTAATATTAACTAATATTTGCATTATACAAGCAGGATAAGCACCAGTATAATCTTCAAAATCGCCAAGACTCATTAATAAACCTTGAGATAGAAAATTTCCTTTGCCACCAAATGTATATTTTTGACTTTTAACTTTATAATGTTTGTTAGCTAAAAATGCTGACCAATAAGTTTCAGGCAATTTTGAATCAATTTCGAAATATACTGCTAAGTCTCCAGCTGTGAATGTATTTTTTCTAACCATTACTTTCCAGCCACCAACGATTGCCGCCTCACAATTATCTGAACCTTCTATTGGTTCTATTGCATCTATAAGAACTGTATAAGCAAGTTCTCTTTGCTTTGTTTTTGGGTTTATCATAATTAATCTTCTCCTTTCATTTCTATAATTATTATATTATTTTTCTTTATTTTTATCAATTAAAGAACATAAAGTTTGAAAATTATTAAATTTTATATGAGTTCCTTTAACACCGCGGGAATCAACTTCCGCAACTCTATATTCTTTTAATTTATAAAATAATGTTCTAAATACCGAAGTTGATATATTCCATTGCTCTGAATAATAATTAACTCTTATATCTCCTTCTTTAGAACTGTTAAATTCTTTGATTATATTATTTAAAACTTTTATTTCTGTTTTAGTTAATATGTTGAGTAGCTCTTGTTCATTCGACGGAACGTCGAATGATTGGTTAACTATATTATATATTGCGTGATATAATGATGTATCATTTATAAATATATCCTTATTATTAAATATATTATTTATTAATAATTCTTCATATTTAGGATTAATATATTTATATGGTGCTAATACTAATTTTTCTAAATTATCTTTTAATAAACGAATATCTATTATATTTGAATAATCTTTTGCGGGATATGTTAAATATAATTCTTGTTCAGTTGGGAGATAACATGCGGAAATCCAAGGTTGTATGCCGTTTTGGCTAGACATTGAGTCTGATTGACCGGCTGCCGCAACTCATAAAATTCTATCTTCACCATATGTTTTAATAAGTTGATTAAATATGTCTTTTAATTCCATATTTTACTCCTTTCAATATAACTATTTTATCATAATTTTAATCAAAAATCAAACAATATTTTTATATAATCTCAATCAATAATTCATTTTGATTTTTTATTAAAAAAAATATAAAATAATAATAAGAAAAAAGGTGAATAATATGTTTAAAGAAAAGGAACAAGAAATCCAAGAAATTATAAATGCACTATATGATTGTGATTTAGAAGAATTACCGAATGAAGAGTCTGTATTAGAAGATTGTGTTATAAAACCATTTGTAGAAAAATATCATAAATCATTTGATTGGTCTTTTGGTGCTACAAAATTAGTTTTAATTTTTAAAGATTTAAATTTTGTTATTAAAATACCTCTATTATATTGTGAGGGAGAAGAACTTACAGGAGCAACATATTCAGAAGAAAACTGGAATTATTGTAAACAAGAAAGTATATTATCTCAAAAATTTACTGAAAAGGGTCTTGATTTTGCTATCGCAAAAACTGAATTTTTAACAGATATAAACGGATATTCAATATATATTCAACCATATGCAGAAACATTATCATCTCTTTTTGATGAAAATAGTAAAAATTATCACAGTTATACTGATAGTGATTTAGAATTAGTAAAGATAATGCATAGAAGTGATTATGTTAAAAGTATGCAATTAAATATGGCTTGGCAAGCAGATTTACTATCAATGTATGGGGAAAATAAATATCTTTTATTTTTAGAGGCTATAAGAGATTTAAAAATATATGATTTAAGAGATACTAATGTTGGATATATACAAAATAGACCTGTATTAATTGATTATGCAAGTTTTGATTATTAATAGGAAGGAGAGCATATATGTTTGATTTTGATAGTAAACATTTTGGAAGTACATTTCAGACTGGAAGACTTAATGGTTTTGATATTATGGTAATGCAAAGTTCAGAGATAGCTGATGAAGTTATTAAAGATATGAAAGATATAATAGATAATAATACTACAACAGATACTATTCATCTTACTTATGATAAAACAGATATATGGGAATTAGACCAATATAGAATAGAGCAAGAAATTAAAGATTATGGAGCATCAAAAGGTATCTATGTCCTAGTCGATTAAATCTAGATTGATTTTCTTAAAAAATTTTGATAAAATAATTATAGAAAAAATGAAAGAAGGAGAGAGAATTATGGAAGAAAAGAAATTTACAAAAAGAGATATGTATGAAAGAACAAAAGAAATTGTTGCTAGCACTAATGTTGAAGATAAAGATGCATTAATTGATTTTATTGAAAAACAAATTGTTATGTTAGATAACAAAAGCGAAAAAAATAAAGAAAGAGCTGCAGAAAGAAGAGCTGCTGGGGATGAATTAAGAGGCGTAATTAAAGGCGTTTTAACTGACAGTTACCAAACTGCTGATGAAATTACTTCATTAATTAATGTTGAAGGCGTTACAAAAGCAAAAGTTACTGCAAGATTAGGTCAATTAGTTAAACTTGGTGAAGTTGAAAAAACTGATGTAAAGACTGAAGATGGCAGAACAGTAAAAGCATATAAATTAGTTGATTAATATAGATAATGAAAAGCAGATAGAATTTCTATCTGCTTTATAATTAGAAAGGAGTATATTATATGAAATATTGTATTGATTATAATCAAAATACTCGACATCTAAAATGTATTGATAAAGTAGATGAATGAACTATTGAATATAATAAAAAAGATACTACTTTATTAGATTTTTTAGAAGAAAATAAAGATAGAAGAATAAATCTTTATATAAAAGAATTATTAGATATTCAATTTCTAAAAGACTTATCTAATAAATTTCCTAATTTATATTTTAAATTATCAATAGATTATTTAGAAGAAATAAAAAAAGAAGAACCAAATTTTAAATTCTTTTTTGATACGTATGTAAATAATTGGGATACTTTTATTGGATTAATATATAAAGGTATAACTGATATATATATAGTAGAAAATATGGGATTTGAATTAGATAAGGTTTCTGCAATAGCTCATAAAGAAAATGTAGCTATTAGAGTTTTTCCAAATGTTGCGCAATCCGCATGAAAGAATTTAACAGGACTAAAAAAATTTTTTATTAGACCTGAAGATGTAGAAGTATATGAATCTTATGTAGATACTTTTGAATTTTATGGAGAAGATAAGAATTTAGATGTTTATTATAGAGTATATACAGAGGATAAAAAATGGTTTGGAAAATTAAATGAAATTATTATTGATTTTAATTCCGAAATTGATAATAAATATATTATACCTAAATTCGCGGAAAAGCGTATAAGTTGCGGAAAAAACTGCTTAAAAGGTGGTAAATGTATGAGATGTAATAGAATTCAAGAATTATCTAACAGTCTTGAAAAAAGTAAATTAATAGTAAAAATTGATAAAGATAAGGAGAATTAATATGGCTAAAGGTTCAGATAGCAAAGTTGTTGCAACAAATGCAATACTTGCTGCATTCCCAGGAAGTTTTGTATATGATAAAGAAATTAGATTACCATTCGTTGAAAATGGAGAACAAATTCAATTAAAATGTGTATTGACTTGCGCAAAAACTAATGTTGAAGAAAATGGAGAAAATGCTATTCCAGGAGAAGTTGTTAACTCTAATAATGAAATTAATTTTGAAACCAATTCAAAAGAACAAGTAGCTATGACAGACGAAGAAAAACAAAATATTAAAAATATAATGGATGCATTAGGATTATAATAATGGTAAGATATATAGAATTATTTTTAGTAGTGTTATGTTTATTATTTTTTGGTTGTGAAATTAATAAAATTGGTATAAAAAATGAGCATATATCAAAAAATATTTCAACGGTTATGGAAAATCAAATTAAAGTACAAAATGAATTAGCTGATTTGCAAAAGCAAAAAGATGAATTAATTAAAGAAATAGAAAATTTAAAAAAAAATTAACTAATTACCGCCTTACAAGTTTTTGAAGCGGAGATGGCTATGGCACTGGTTCTTGTACTGGAAGCGGGTTATGTGAGAAAGATTTTCAAATAAATAATAAAGGTTGGTATACATATAAAGGAAAATTAGTAGTAGCCACCGCAACAAAATATTTATTAAATTATGGATATAGTAAAAAAGATTTTATTTCTTATTATAAATATTATGATAATATTCAAATTATAATTAATGGAATAACTTATGATGCTATTGTTTTAGATTCTTGCGGCGCTTGTATGAATAAAAAAATTATAGATTTATTTGTTTCTAATTCAAAATCAGCAATTACTACAAATATAAGAGTTATATAATTTTTGACTTTTTATAAAAATTTTGATATAATATTTATGTAAAGATTGAAGATGTTTTATAAGGAGTGATTTTTAGTATGTTAGATTTATTTGATTTACTTGATTGGGATAAAGATTTTTACAATTTTAATAGAGAAGAAAAGGATATGCATCCTTACTCTGTTCAAAATGATAAGAATGGAAATTTTATTATCGTCCATAATGTCCTAGGTCTTAATAAGGAAGATATAAAATTAACTAAAGAAAATAATAATGGAGAAGTAACTATTGTAATAACTGGTTCTACAAAAGATGATATTACAGGAAAAACTTACTCTATCAATTCTAAATTTAATTTAGATGATAAACTATTAGATTTATCAAATATTAAAGCAAACGTAAAAAATGGATTATTATATATAATAATTCCAAGTAAGAAAAACATTAATAAAAAAGAAACAAAAAATATTTTAATAGATTAAAACATATTGTTTTTTTAGTCTTCAATCTTTATTTGGACGCGTAGCCAAGAGGCTTGCGTCCAATATGCTCAGTTAGCCAAGTAGCAAGGCAACAGTCTGCAACACTGTGATCCGCGGCGCACATCCGCGACTGAGCTCCAATTGAAATAATAGGCAAGTGATAAGTTGGTCAATGCCTTTTAAAATCATAATTACTATTTTCATATTATAATAAGGAGGAAAATAGTATGATTTTTGAAACAAATAAAGATAAGGGCAGAGCGGGTATGTCCGCTGCAATAGCATATTTTGGTATGAATGGGTATACTGTTAGTATTCCATTAAATGATACTCAAGATTATGATTTAGTTATTGAAAAAGATAATATATTCCAAAAAGTTCAATGTAAAGCAACGGGAAGCTTAGATGGGACAATAGATTTTAGAATTACTAGTGGCAAGAAAGATGGTAAAACAGTTAGTAATTTGATTGATACTAATATAGATATATTATTTTGTTTAAATCAAAATGGAACTATGTTTTGTATTCCATTTGAGGATGTATTAGCAACAGGAAATATTCGTAGCATAAAATTAAGAGAAGAACCATTATCAAAGTATGCAAATAAAAATTGTTTAGATAGTTATAAATATATAGTAACGCTATAGCAATCGCAGGTTCGAATCCTGCCGCGTCCTCCATACTAGCATAGGAAAGCCTTCTCGTGGCGCTAGTGTTTAAACTAATTTCCTAAATATTCATATTTTTAAAAGAAGTAAACAGCAAAAAGACTGTATCTAAAAGCTAGTAACGCTTCTTGTATTTTATAATTAAAGATAAAGGCAAAATAAAAATGATATTTTAAAGATAGAAGGTCTATCGTATTAAATATTTTATTTTTAATTCCGTTAAGTAATTGCTTTGAATAAGATATTTATTCCCTCAATAGTAGATATTTTAAAAAGATGGTCGGAATTAATTTTATAAATATTAATAAGATGTGGAATTAACCAAACCATAAAAATTGATTTTTTATTCTTTATTGGGTATAAAATTGAAAATATGGATGCGCGGATGCCGTTTCGCGATTCCCTAATCTCGGGTTAGGAGGCAAAGAGCGGCTGCCGCATCTTAAAAAAAATTTGATTTTTTAAATAATTTATTATATAATGTAAATGTAAAAAATAAAGAAAGGAAATGATTAGATATGGCAAAAAGAAAAGGTAAATCAGGCAGCGGAGAAATGCAATATTCTATTACTCAAGCCAATTTAGATAAAAAAGGTAAAACTAATAAAAAATTAAAATTAAATCCTATGGCTTCTAAATATCTTACACCAAGAGGTAAAGAATTAAAAGAGGCAGCAGCCGCATACATGGCTGAGCATAAAAAAGGAACAGGAAGAAAGTATAGAAAAGCTACCTCATAATGGAGGTGAGCTTATGGCTCTTGATAAAGCTATTAAAAGCGGAAAAGAACATAGAAAAGAATATCGTGGTTGTAAGGCTATTGATTCGTCATGCCGCAATCATGGCAGCTGTCCGTGGTGTTTAGGAAATAGAACAAATAAAAATAAAAACATGGACAAGTTAGCAAAAAAAGAAATTCAATATTTTTATAAATATTAGACACATTCAGCAAGCTATGTAAATATTAATTTAGTTTTTAGGTAAAACATTCACTAGCAATAGTGAAAATTGCGGTTCAAATCCGTATAAATTCATATATTTGTGTCTAGTTTTTTCATCGCGGGATGGAGCAGTCTGGTAGCTCGTCGGGCTCATAACCCGAAGGTCGTTGGTTCAAATCCTTCTCCCGCAACCATATTGCTCCGTAGCCAAGCTGGCAAGGCAACGGACTTTGATCCCGTCATTTCCCAGGTTCGAATCCTGGCGGAGCAACCATTTGACAATAACAAAGTTTAGCTAACTTTGTAAAGATACATAAATAATTATTATGGAGTGCTTATGAGTGAACGATTGTGCATGTTGCAAGAAACAATCGCCTGCCATTTGGGGGATTAGCTCACGGCTGGTAGAGCACTACACCTGCAATGTAGAGGTAGTCGGTTCGACCCCGACATCCTCCACCAGATGTCATAATAGTTCAGTGGAAGAACATTACATGCAGTTATGCATTGTAAAGGACGCAAGTTCGAATCTTGCTTATGGCTACCTATATCACAAACCTTCCTATTACAATGTGATTTGCGGGCTTCGATGCTCGCTGCGGAAACACTAGACTATTCAAGCATACGACCTAGCATTTCCGCAGGGGGTTTTGAAACCATTTATGGGCTTGTTTTTGGTTTCGACTATGCTGTAAGAGTATTGGAATACAAGCAGTAGGCAGTTACTTTAAAGGAAAAACAAATAAATAACAACATTTTATCAAATATTGTTAATAAAGTTAAATCTTTATTCGCTTTTAATAGCGTAGCCTTAGCTTAAGGTTAAACAAGCTTTTATGTAAGTAGCAGATGTTATCAGTGAAAGCATAATCGTATTATATTCAAAGATAACTGCTTTTAATATTTTGCTATTGGTATTAAAAGTAATAAAAAATAGTCACCACCACCGAGGTCTACTGTTAAAGTAGGTGGGAAGGACATACTAGAACAGTCAAAGCTTGTAAGATAGATTGAAATTTCTGATATATCGCGGATATAGGACATGGGTTCGAGTCCCATCAGGTCCACCATTATAGGG